>CAZRQF010000045.1:0-7877 GCA_964602275.1 uncultured Eubacteriales bacterium | reverse complement strand
TTATTTTTCCATATGAATTTTCCATCAAAACACACCCCTTTTATCCACATTTTTTGGTTTTGTCATAGCAAAATTTTATCAATATCCAAAACCAAATGCAAGGAGTTATGAAAAAAATATTTGAGTCATTTTTTCGGGTCGCCGAGGACGCCGACCCCTACAAATGTTTTTTGATTTTTAATCTATTTTTAAATTATTCCAAATCTTCTGCTTGTTCCTTTTAACTTATTTGTACAAAATCCTTCCCACACAAGATATTCTTCCGTATTTTGCCTTATAATATCACAAGAATACACGCCTTTTTCTTCTTTGGCAATTCTTATAATATCATTCTCACAAACATTAAGCTCTTTAATCTTATCAGAGTTAATAGCAACATATTTTTCTGTAACATATATTTTTACATCTTCATCTAATATATCTCTTTTATTTATCTTGTTATCATATATCTTAAACTTAACTATCGCAGTATCTTTTAACTTGCCTTTTGCATCTTCTACAACATGGAACATATCTGGATAATCAAAAAACTTATTCATATTTTCTGCAATATAACTAGGAATTTTTAACTCACCTGCTGTCACGCCAACTTCTGCAATCTTATTCGTTTGAATTATAAAAGTATTCATCATTTCATAATTTAATTCTTTTTCGTTTAAGATTAATTTTGAAGAAACTTTTGCACTTTCAGAAGTATCTTCTTTTTGAGCAGAACTTTTTATAATCTTCTGTTCAACTTCAGCACCCAAACTACTTTGAAGCTTTACTTCATCTTTTAGTGGTAAATCAATTTCTATATCAAGGTCTTCATTTATATGTTCTTTTATATCAAAGCTTGAGCTTTCATCATATTCTTGCATTCCAACATTTACATTTTCAACCTTATAAAGCTCACTAATTCTAGGAATTTTTCTCTCTGTAATTCTTGCTAAAATCTCACCATTTTCAGCAAGTTTTTTCAACTTTTCAAAATCCAGTTTAAAAATTTCAGATGAATTTGCACCATTTTCAATGCTTATCTTAATCTTATTAAATTCTTTTTTCTCATTTTCTCCGTACACAATTTCGGTAACTAAACATTTATTTTCTGTAAGACCGCTCTCTGAAAACTTAGCACCTGATAAATATATTACAGAATCGCCTTTTTCACTTTCAAAAGCATAAACTCTAGTTTCTAGCTTTGAGTCTTCTTTATTAATATGCACTCTCACATTACAGCCAATATCCAAAAGCTTTTTAAGCATATCTTTAGATGTATTTTTATTATCCACGCCAAGTATCATCTCAACAGCACTACCATTTTTTATAGCCTGTTCAAGCTCTGGTAATAAAATTTCAACACCTGAATCCTTAACAAAACCCGCAACAATCCAAATCTTATCAAAACTTTCAGATAATCTTTCTTTCAACTTTTCTTCTAAAATTACTTCTTTTGGTTGATTTAAAAATTTAATTTCCATGTTTTAGTCCCCTTTATTTAAATTTACAAGTAATATTTTACCATAAAATAGAGAAATATGCAATATTTTTGCAGGATTATGTCAACAGTAACCTGCATTTTACATATAATGATATTAAGTTGATGATTTTCATACTGTATAAATTAAATTTATTTGGAAATAATTATTTTATAAAACACATATGAGGAGTGATATACTTGATGATAAAAAGAGGCGACATGTTTTACGCTGATTTAAGTCCCGTAATAGGTTCGGAGCAAGGCGGAGTAAGACCTGTACTTATAATTCAAAATGATATTGGAAATAAATATAGTCCAACTGTAATTGCAGCGGCAATCACATCTCAAACAAGTAAGAACAAGCTTCCAACACATATAAACATAAACTCAAACGAATATGGACTAATGAAAGATTCTGTAATTTTAGCTGAGCAAATTAGAACAATAGATAAATCTAGACTTAAAGAAAAAATAGGGCAAGTTGATACAAATACAATGAGCAAAGTAAATAACGCCTTGGGCGTAAGTTTCGGATTATAAAAAATCCTCGCTATATTGCGAGGATTTTTTTGCGTAATTCTTCTATTTCTTCTATTTGGTTTATTTCATTTCTTATTTGTGTTGCCCCTGGTATTCCTTTTATATACCACGCTATTTGTTTTCGCATTTCTCGAATTGCTGTATATTCTCCTTTATATTCGCATAGCATATTTAAGTGTTTATTTATCATTTGTTTTATTTCTTCTAGTGTTGGTTTTTGGTAGTTTGTTTCTCCATTTAAATATTTTATTATCTCTTCAAAAATCCACGGATTACCGTTTGATCCTCTTCCTATCATTATTGCATCACAATTTGTTGTTTCAAACATTCTTTTAGCTGTTTCGCCACTTACGATATCGCCGTTTCCTATAACAGGTATTTTTACCGCTTCCTTCACTTGCCTTATTATTTCTAAATCAGCAAATCCACTATAAAATTGTTCCCTTGTTCTACCGTGTACAGTTACTGCACTTATTCCGTTTTTCTCTGCTATTTGTGCTATTTCCACAGCATTTATATGTTCGTCGTCCCAGCCTTTTCTTATTTTTATTGTTACTGGTACTTTTGCTTTTTCCACTACCTTTTTCGTTATTTCATCTATCTTTTCTGGATGTAACATAAGTTTTGAGCCATCAAGATTTTTTGTCACTTTTGGTGCAGGACAACCCATATTTATATCTATAATATCTGCTTCTTTAGATATTTTTTCTGCCATTTTTGACATTATATCTGCATCAGAACCAAATATTTGCACCGCAACTGGACGCTCTCTTTCATCTGTGCTCATTAATTTTTTAGTTTTCGTATCATCATAAAAAATTCCTTTTGAGCTTATCATTTCTGTATAGACTAACCCTGCCCCAAATTCTTTGCAAAGTATTCTAAACGGCTGGTCTGTAACCCCTGCCATTGGTGCTAAAAATATATTATTTTCTAATTTTACATTTCCTATATTTATTGGCTTTATATACATTTATTTTCCTCACTTACTCTAAAAATAAATTTTTCTTTCTTCTTCCCGATACACTAAGTACCATACCTATTGCTATCATATTTGTAAGCATCGCACTACCGCCATAGCTTATAAATGGCAACGGTATTCCAGTTATCGGCATTAATCCCATCGTCATTCCTATATTTTCAATAAAATGTGCTAAGAGCATTCCGAAAACTCCAACACATACCATGCTTCCATAAAAGTCTTTTGATGTTTTAGCAATTTCTAAAATTCTAGCTAATAATATCACAAATAAAATAACAACAAATGCTGAAATTATAAATCCCATTTCTTCACTTATTACCGCATAAATAAAATCCGTTGTTTTCATTGGAAGTATTCCAAGTTGTGTTTGATTTCCTTCAAACAAGCCCATTCCCCATAGCTGTCCCGAACCTACTGCAAGCTTTGATTGAATTATATTATAACCTGCCCCTCTAGGGTCTAACTGCGGATTTAAAAATACATCTATTCTGTTTTTAGCATGTTGTGGTAATACATAAAAATATGCAAGCGGAAGTAAAATTGCTACAACTAAAAATGCGCTTATTATATAACGCCATTTTATCCCTGCTACAAAAAGCATTGAACATAATATTACTAAAATAACCATCGCCGTGCCATAATCTGGTTGCTTTATTATTAATGCTACTGGTAGTAGTACAACTACCAATATTGCGAGTATACTCAACGGTTTATTTAAAGTGTCTTTTTTCTTAAAAAATTCTATTACTTTAGCAAGTCCAAGTATTAAGGCAATCTTAGCAAATTCGGACGGCTGAATACTAATGCTTCCTAAGTTAAACCAGCTTGTCGCTCCATTTATAGGCTTAGTAAACAAAACTGCAACTAGCAAAATTAATATTCCGCCCATATATAACCATCCAAAATTTACCCACGGTGTTATAGTCTAAAACTATCATTAAAATAGCACCTACGCACCCTACTAAAAACCAAATAATTTGTTTTGTAACTTCGCTTGTATCGCCATTTATACCTCCGTTTGCACTATAAAGTGCTACAATTCCTATTAAAAATAGAAGTACCACTATTGCTACTAACACATAGTCCATCTTTTTTAATATTTTTTTTATCATGATTTCTCCTTATTCTATATACTTAAACAAAGCGAAGAATCTATATTTATTGACTCCTCGCCTTTTTTATTATTTTTTCGCTGTTTTTTTGCTTTGTGTCTTACCTTTTGTAGCCGTTTTCTTTGTTTCTGTCTTTTTTGTTTCTTTTTTAGGTATAGTGTTTTCTTCTTTTTTTGCTGTATCTTTTGATTTTTCCTCTACCTTTTTTTCTTCTTCTTTATTTTCTAAAGATGTTTCTTCTTCATTTTTATCTTCTACTAAAGTTTTTTCTTCTTTCTCGTCTTTTTTAGGCTCTTCCTCATTTTTTGTGGTTGAAGCTTCTTCTTTTACTTCTACTTCGCTTTCCGTTTCCATTTTAGCTTCAAGTTCTTCAACTTTTTCTTCTATTTTTTTAGCAACTGGCTTTATATTTTTTATTGGTATATTCGCATATAAAGCAGGTCCACCTTCGCCATCTTCAAAGCCCCTAGTTAATTGAACCTCTAAAGCCTCCTCGTCTATTTCTATATATTTCTTTATTACCTCGATAATTTCTTTCTTCATCATCTCAAAGAAATCAGGAGATACACTTGCTCTATCTTGCATAAGCACTAATTGTAGTCTTTCTTTTGCTTTTTCTTTCGATGTAGCTTCTTTGTCTTTTTTCTGCAAATTTTTAAGAAATTTAACTACAGGCTCAAAAACCTCTTTTAATTCCATCAATATTGCCCCCTCTTTGATTTTATGATTTTTGGTTTGTTTTTATTTCTTAGAAAACATCTTTTTTAATTTTGACCAAAAACCATCTTTCTTTCCTGGTATTGTGACTGGAATGTCTTCTCCCAAAATTCTTCTAGCTGTTTCCATATATGCCTTTCCTGATAATGATTTTGAATTAGTTACCGAAGGTTCACCTTTATTTGTTTGTATAATTACATTTTCATCATCTGGTATTGCACCTATAAGCTTTATAGATAATAAATCTACAATGTCGCCCTCATCCATCATTTCGCCTTTTTTTACCATCTTTGTTCTTATTCTATTTAAAATTAATTGTGGCTTTGGAAGACTACTTGATTCAAGCAAGCCAACAATTCTATCAGCATCTCTAACTGCTGAAACTTCTGGTGTTGTAACAACAAAAGCTCTATCAGCACCAGCAATAGCATTTTTAAACCCTTGCTCTATACCAGCAGGACAATCTATTATTACATAGTCGAATTCCATTTTTAAATCTTCACATATTTTTTTCATTTGCTCTTCGTTTACAGCATTCTTATCTCTAGTTTGTGCTGCTGGAAGTAAAAACAATCCCTCATATCTTCTATCCTTAATAAGAGCTTGTTTTAATTTGCAATTTTCTTCAACAACATCAACAATGTCATAAACAATTCTATTTTCAAGTCCCATAACAACATCTAGATTTCTAAGTCCTATGTCTGTATCAACTAATGCTACTTTTTTACCCATTATAGTTAATGCAGTACCAATATTTGCGGCACTTGTTGTTTTACCAACTCCACCTTTCCCCGATGTTATAACTATTACTTCTCCCATAATTATCCTCCATTCTGGTCATAATAAGTTTTCTTTGAAAGCCTTATTTCCGTACATATAAATCATATATTTTATCCTCTAAAAAGTCAACAAAAAAAGCATTAAACTAACAAAGTTTTAATGCTTTTTTATCTTTATTTATTAAAATTTCTATTTCATAAACACTTTATACGCTAAATAACTCATATATACATCATATTTACTTGTTGCCTCATATGGTGAGTGCATTGATAAAACAGGTGTTCCGCAGTCTATTACATCCATACCTTTATTTGCAAGAATGTATGCGATTGTTCCGCCACCGCCTTCGTCTACTTTTCCAAGCTCACTTATTTGATATTTTACGCCATTATCTTCAAATAATTTTCTAAGCTCTGCAACAAATTCTGCATTAGCATCGTTTGCACCGCTCTTGCCTCTACCACCTGTATATTTATTCATTCCTACACCATGTCCAAAGAAAGATGCATTTTTCTTATCAGCAACCGATGCATATATTGGGTCAAACGCTCCATCAACATCTGCTGATAACATTTTTGAATTTGAATATACTCTATGCAATATATTAGTTGTTTTATCTTCGCCAACTAGTGCTAAAACTTCTCCTAAAAATGTTTCAAACGCAAGTGATTCCATACCAGTATTTCCAACACTTCCGATTTCTTCTTTGTCTACTAATAAGCAAACAGCAGTCTTTTGAGGATTTTCAATTTCGCAAATAGCTTTAAGTGAAGCATATGAGCAAACTTTGTCATCTTGACCATAACCTGCAACCATGCTCTTATCAAAGCCTAACGACTTAGCTTTCATAGCTGGTACTATTTCTAATTCTGCACTTAAAAAATCATCTTCAACAATACCATACTTATCGTTTAATATTTTCATTATATTTAATTTTACTTTTTCGCTTACTTTATCATCTTTATATGGCATACTTCCAATTAAAAGATTTAAAGCTTCGCCTTCTATTACTTCTGGTGCTTTTTTCTCCATTTGTCTTCTTGCCATATGTGGTAATAAATCTGTAATCAAGAAAGTTAAATCATCATCTTCGTCACCTATTTTAACATCGACAAGACTTCCATCTCTTAACGCTATAACGCCATGAATTGCAAGTGGCAAAGTTACCCATTGATATTTCTTTATTCCACCATAATATTGTGTTTTAAAATATGCAAATCCAGTATCTTCATATAATGGATTTGGCTTTAAATCAAGTCTTGGAGAATCAAGATGTGCTCCGACAACATTTATTCCATCTTCTAGCTTTTCTTTTCCAATAACAGCTAGGATAATGTTTTTATTTCTATTTATACAGTATACCTTATCGCCCGCTTTTAATTTTTTGTATTTTTCTAAAGGTTTAAAACCATTTTCCTCAGCTATTTTCCTAGCTTCTTTTACACATTCACGCTCTGTTTTACCATTATTTAAAAAATCAATATAGCCATCACTAAATTTTAAAACTTTCTTCTTTTCAGCTTCACTTAAAGCCTCCCAACCATTTTCTTTTTTTGTTAATAATTTCTCTTTAAGCTTTTCGCCGTTTGTTTTTTCTGTCATTTTTATACCTCCTCTTTTGCATTAACATTTAAAGTTATTATATACATATCTTCAAATATTATCAAGTTTTTCTATTTACAAGATTTTTTATTTTAGATAAACTATAGTTGAATTTTATTAATCCGTTTGGAAAATATATTTATATGGAGGGATTTATGATATCTGTTTTATTATTATGTTTGAAAATTTTTGTTTTTAGAATTATTGATGTATCCATGGCAACTTTTAGAACTGTAATCGTAGTAAAAGGAAAATCTT
Source organism: uncultured Eubacteriales bacterium (assembly GCA_964602275.1). Taxonomy (GTDB): domain Bacteria; phylum Bacillota; class Clostridia; order TANB77; family UBA1234; genus RGIG6291. The sequence continues at coordinate 427 of CAZRQF010000045.1, read as the reverse complement.
TCATGGCGGCATCAGTTGCACTCATCGAAGGGTTAATTTGGTTTTTGGTTGTAAGAGAAGCTCTTTCTTTTGAAGCTGCTAATATGATTGAATCTTTATGCATAGCAGTAGCATATGCAGGTGGATTTTCAGCCGGCACATATGTTGGAACAATAGTATCAAAAAAAGTTGAAGGAATGGTACAAGTTCAAATAATTACAAGCGAAAAAAATGATAATGTAATTCAAAAAATTCAAGATGAAGGTTATGCCGTAACAGTAATAAAAAGTGAAGCTACAAAATTCTCAGGCGAAAAATATATGCTATTTGCAGAAATAAAAAGCTCAAAATTAGATTCCTTTAAAAACTTAGTACAAGAACTAGACCCAAAAGCATTTTTAATGGTAAACGAAACAAAACATGTGTTTAATGGATTTATAAAGAAATA
>CAZRQF010000044.1:0-7894 GCA_964602275.1 uncultured Eubacteriales bacterium | reverse complement strand
AGGTGCATTACTTGCAGAAGTAGTAGAAATAGGCGATTATGTAGATTATCCAGTAGAGTATGAAAATGTAGCAGATTACTATGGCAATAAAACTACATATACAGGTTGGAGAGTAATAAAAAATGAAGGAAATACTGTAAGTTTAGTAACAGCTGGTGTGCCAATCGCATGGTCTATGAATGAAGCTGGAAGTTCAAATGGTTTTGGATTTAAAACGATGGATATACTAACAAATCCCGATGCAAGATTATTATCGTATGAAGATGTACAAAGCGTGAAGGAGTATGTTGGAGATAAAGGAAGTTTGGTAAGAGCAGGCGCTGCTCCAGGGGAATTAGCTGATGTAAAATATGATAACTTATTTATGCTCGGGGAATATTCAAAAAGTCCATATTATATTTTAGCGAATTCAACAGGACCTACACATTATATTGATGATACTGGTAATGTTGAAGAGTATAGTGAAATTTTGAATGATTATACATATGGTTGGCGTTTAGTTGTAACTCTAAAATCAGATGTTAGAGTTACAGCAGCAAACTCAGGCGATGGTAGCGAAAGTAATCCTTGGAAATTAGCACCAGTTGAATAAGAATATATATACTGTACTTTTGTTTTAAGTTATAAGAGCAAACATAAAACCCCACCAAACTTTGTGCTTGGTGGGGTTGTTATAAAGTTTTAATTCCAATATATTGAAAATAGTTAGCAAATATGGTATAAATAGGAAAAAGATATTTTAATTATTTATGTTTTTTATTATCATAATAAAAGGAGAAGAAAGTGGAAGAAAAAAATGAATTAAAACTATTTGAAGATAGAAAAATTAGAGCCAAATGGGATGAAGAACAAGAAAAATGGTATTTTTCTGTTGTGGATATAATTTCGGCATTAACTGACAATGATTATCAAGCTGGTAGAAAATATTGGAAAACATTAAAAATGAGGTTAAATAAAGAGGGGAGTCAACTGGTAACAAATTGTTACCAGTTGAAAATGGAAGCGTATGACGGAAAGCTAAGAGAATTAAATTAAATGTAAACCCCACCAAACTTTGTGCTTGATGGGGTTTTTGTTACATTTCTACTTTGTGGAATGTTTTCTTTCCTTTTTTAAGTACTATGTAGTCATTTATTTCATTTATCATGTAGTTTGTGTCTGTTATTTTTTGGTCGTCTATTGTTATTCCGCCTTGCTCTATAAGTATTCTTGCTTGTCCTTTTGATGGTGCAAGTTTTGTTTGAACTAATAAGTCTATGATTGATATAGGCAAAGCTTCTATTTTTGTTGTTGGCATGCTTGCTATATCGCCAGCTCCTCCAAATAATGCTTCTGCTGCTGATTTTGCTTTTTCTGCTTCTTCTTCGCCGTGTACGATTTTTGTTATTTCGTAAGCTAATACTTTTTTAGCTTCGTTTATTTTTTCGCCCTCTACATTGCATAGTCTGTTTATTTCGTTCATAGGTAGGTAAGTAAGTAGGCACATAGTGTTTTTTACATCTGCATCAGCTACATTTCTAAAGTATTGGTAAAATTCGTAAGGCGATGTTTTTTCTGGGTCTAGCCATAAAGCACCTTTTGCTGTTTTTCCCATTTTTGTTCCTTCTGATGTAAGTAGTAGTTTAAATGTAAGTCCAAAAGCTGTTGCGTGTTCTTTTCTACGGATTAAGTCTGCACCTGCTAATATGTTTGACCATTGGTCGTTTCCGCCAATTTCTAAGCTACAATTGTATTTCTTGTATAATACTAAAAAGTCATATGCTTGCATTAACATATAGTTAAACTCTAAGAATGATAGACCTTTTTCAAGTCTTTTTTTGTAGCATTCTGCTGTAAGCATTTGGTTTACTGAAAAGTATGCACCAATATCTCTAATAAAGTTTATGTAGTTTAAGTCTAATAGCCAATCGCCATTATTTACTATTATGGCAGCGTTTTCGCCTTCAAAGCTAACAAATTTTGATAATTGCTTTTTAAAACATTCTACATTGTGGTCGATAGTTTCTTTTGTCATCATAGAACGCATATCTGTTCTGCCAGATGGGTCGCCAACCATTGCTGTACCGCCACCAATTAGTATTACTGGGCGATGGCCTGCTTTTTGCATATGTGATGCAACCATTGCTGATACAAAGTGACCTATATGCAAGCTATCTGCTGTTGGGTCAAATCCAATGTAAAAGTTAACTTTCTCTTTTTCAAACCATTCTTTTAATCCTTCGTGGGTTACTTGTTCGATGTAACCTCTTTCTTCTAATATATCGTATACATTTCTCATAAAATTCACTCCTTAAATAAAAAGAGCGGTATAAAACCGCCCTATGTTTTTTGTTATATAATAAATTAATAAGGCATATTTGTATAATACTCGTCAGTTTCGTTTGTTGGTGCCTCAATATAATTATTCTCAATCATATAGTTTTGAACCATTGCAGGAGATAAGCCTGTAACTGACGAAATTTGTTTAATTGAAGAACAGTTAGAATACTCACTTTCTTCAAAATAATTTTTTAGTACAGTCTTTCCATAATTCAATTTATTAGCACATGATGAACAAAGGTTAGAATTAGAAGATATAAATTCTCCGCAATTTATACATTTTTTTAATTCCATAATATTACCTCCAATTACAATATAGTAACTTCTATGGGTGCATTATATCATAAGTAATATATTTTTCAAATAGAAAATGGCAAATTTTAAGGAAAAATTATGTATAAATGATATTTGACTTTTTATATATAAATTGATATATTGTTTAGAGGAAAATAGGGGGATTTTATGAAAAAGTTATTACCTGTGTTAAGATATAGAGGCGTGCAATATATTAAATTTGATGATTTACTTTCTCATAATGTTAAAGCGATTTTGCTTGATGTTGATAATACGCTTATAGATTATACTAGAAAGCTTCCGGATGCTATTTTAAAATGGGTAGTAGAAGCTAAAGAGAAAGGCTTTAAACTATGTATTTTGTCAAATTCTAATAAAGTAGATAAAGTTAAAACTGTTGCAGAAGCGTTGGAGCTTGAGTATATTATGTGTGCTAGAAAGCCTATGAAGAGTGGCTTTAGAAAGGCTATAAAACTAGTAGATGTGCCACCGCAAAATATTGCTATGGTCGGCGACCAACTTTTTACAGATGTTTTAGGTGCTAATATTTTGAATATGGTTTCTGTATATGTAGATCCCATAAATAAGAAAGAATATTGGTATACTAGTTGGAAAAGACCTATTGAGAGTTTATTTTTAAGGAAAGTTAGGTAAGGGTATGAAAGAAATTTTTTATTATATTTTATTTGGAATGACTGCACTTGCGGCATCTCCTTTTTTAACAGGATTTATTAATTTGTTTGTTTTGCAAGAACTTGAAAATAAAAAAGAGTTCAAGCCAAGATTTGATTTAAAAGTTACATTAGTAACGGTGCTTGCAATATTGACATTGTTTTATTTTCACGGATTAACATTAAGTTTTTTTGTGTATTCATTTGTTACTTTTATGCTTATTATATGTATGTTTGCAGATATAAAGGCACAAATTATTCCAAATGAAGTGAATTTTGTGGGATTTTTAGTAGGGTTATGCTATGCTTACTATAATATGTGTATAGATGCAACTCTAGGTTTGAATTGCCTAGCGGGCATGCTTACTGGTGGACTTATATTTTTATTAATTGCAGGTTTTGCAATTGTGGTTTATAAAAGAGAAGGCATGGGTGGTGGAGATGTGAAGCTTATGGGAATGCTTGGACTTTTCTTTGGCTTTGCGAACATTATACAGATATTTATACTTTCGTTTTTAATTGGTGCAATTATTAGTATTACTTTACTTGCAACTAAGATAAAAAAATGGGATGAATACATTGCTTTTGGACCTTTTATTGTGGCTGCGGCATATATAACGATGTTTGTTCCTGCAAGTACTTTAATTCCGCAATTGATTAGTTTGATAAGATAATATTTTAAGGAGTGTTAAGTTGAAAAAAACAAAAGAAGAGTTAAAAAAAATTGAAATGGCGTCTAAAATTGCTGATGACTGCTTTGAGTATATTTGTACAAAAATTAAAGTCGGAATGACAGAAATAGAAATTGCAAATCTTATGGACGAGTTTATGCTGACTAATGGTGCAAGTGCCTTGGCTTTTGACACGCTTGTTGGAAGTGGTGTTAATTCTGCACAAATACACTCAACGCCGTCGAATAAAAAAATAGAAAGTGGCGATATTATCCTTCTTGATTTTGGTTGCGTTTATGATGGCTATTGCTCAGATATTTCTAGGACGATTTTTGTAAATAGCATAACAAAAGAGCAAGAAGAGATTTATTCATTGGTGCTTAAATCTCAAATGGCGGGCGTGAAAAATATATCTGCAGGAATGCTTGCATCACAAGCAGATGCTGTTTCTAGAGATGTTATAAAGCAAGCTGGTTTTGATTTTGCACATGCACTTGGGCATGGCGTGGGAAAAGAAGTTCATGAGAAACCTACTATATCGCCAAAAAATGAGAGTGATATACTTGAAAATGATGTCGTATTTACAATAGAGCCGGGCATATATCTTGATAATAAGTTTGGTGTTCGCATTGAAGATACAGTAGTTCTTGAAAACGGGTGTGTTAGAACTTTAAATAATGTAACGAAAGATATTCTTATAATTAAAAACAATTGATAAAGGAGATTATAATATGATTCTAGTTGATGATAGCAATAGAGAAAAATATGTAGAGTTTTTACAAAAACATAAAAAGGGACATTTTTTGCAATCACCAGAATGGGCGAAAGTAAAAAGTGAATGGATAAATAAAGTTATACTTGTTGAAGACGAAGAGGGCAATATTAAAGGTTCTATGAGTTTATTAATTAGAAATTTCAAAAATATTACAAGTATAATGTATTCGCCAAGAGGTCCTGTTTGTGACCCACATGATAAAGAAACTTTTGAAGCTTTGGTAAATGATGCAAAAGAACTTGCAAAACAATATAAGTCTTTTATATTTAGAGTTGATCCTGATATTCCAAATGACGATGAAGAATTTAAAAAGATTGCAAAAGAAATAGGCTTTAAAATAAAGGAAGATGTAAAAGACTTTAATGAAGTAATACAACCAAGATATGTTTTTAGGCTTAATGTTGCTGGAAAAACTGAAGAAGAATTATTAAAATCTTTCCACGAAAAAACAAGATATAATATTCGTTTAGCGAGTAGAAAAGGTGTTACAGTTAGAGAGGGCAATAGAGAAGATTTGAAGATTTTTCATAAGATAATGATTGAAACGGGTGTTAGAGATAATTTTCTAATTAGGCCATTAGAGTATTTTGAAAAGATGTATGACGAACTTGCTCCTAAGTATATGAAAGTTTTGATAGCTATGTATGAAGATAAGCCAATTGCAGCTGTTATACCTATTATATATGGTAATAAAGTTTGGTATTTGTATGGTGCTAGCTCAAACGAATATAGAAATGTAATGCCAAATTATTTATTGCAATGGGAGCAAATAAAGCTAGCTTTAGCTAATAATTGTGATATTTATGATTTTAGAGGCGTTTCAGGACATGTTGACGAAAATCATCCACAGTATGGCATATATAAGTTTAAAAAAGGGTTTAATGGTGACTTTGTAGAATTTGTTGGGGAATTATATATGGTGTTAAATCCGTTTATGAATTTTATGTATGACAAGTTTGGTATGTTTTATAGAAAAATACAAATTAAGAAAGCTATGAAAAAAGAAAAAGCGGGGAAATAATTTTTTGATAAATAGGGAGTATATATGAATAAGGTTATTATTGAAAAGGATAATCTACAACATAATATAAATGTAATAAAAAATAGAGTAGGCGGTTTTAGAAACGATAAAGGTAAAGGAATAAAAATTATTGCGGTGCTTAAAGGCAATGCATATGGAATGGATATGCTTTTAGTTGCTAGAAGACTTCTAGATAGCAATATAAACTTTTTTGCAGTTTCTGAATTAACAGAGGCACTTTATTTAAGAGAAAAGGGATTTAGTAATCCAATTTTGTTATTACAATCTACTAAAATAAAAGAAACTTTAGAGCAAATTGTTGAAAATAATTTAACTGCTACTGTTAGTTCAAATGACGAGATAAAGCTTTTAAATGAAATTGCCAAAAATAAAAATAAAATAGTAGATATACATTTGAAAATAGATACCGGTTTTGGTAGATTTGGATTTTATATTGATGAAGATGCAGCGGTAGCTTTGCATGAAGTGCTTGTAAAATGTAATAATGTAAAAGTTACAGGAACTTATTCGCATTTTATAGAGTCGTATTCTGATGATAGTAAAATAACGAGAATGCAGTTTAATTCGTTTATAGATACGATTGCTCTTTTGAAAAAAAACAAAGTGGAAACTGGACTTTTACATATTTGTAATAGCTCTGCTTTATTTAAATATCCTGATATGTATTTAAATGCGGTAAGAATTGGTTCTGCTTTTACTGGTAGACTTCAAATATCTAATCTTACAGGGCTTAAAAAAGTAGGCTATCTAGAAACGAAGGTTTGCGAAATAAGAACGCTAAAAGCTGGTACAACGATTGGATATTCAGGAACACATAAGTTAAAGCAAGATACAAAAGTTGCAATTGCCGAGGCTGGATATGCTGATGGCGTAGGCGTGACAGGCCCTAAAGATTCAGTAAGATTAATCGATAAATTAAGAAAGATAAAACTAGCATTGACTACTTTGGTGCAAGATGGTAGAAAATATGTTACTATAAATAATAAACAATATCCTATTTTGGGCAGAATTGGTATGAAAAACTTTATGATAGATATATCAAATTCCAATGTGAAGATTGGCGATAAAATAAAAGTAGATGTTAATTTATTGTTTGTAGATTCTAAAATAAAAAGACAGGAGATATAAATGAAAGATAAAAAAATTCCTTTAATTACGAGAATATATTCTGCAATTGCAGATTTTAGAATATATCCTTTAATACAAAAAGAAAAATTGCGTACAGCAATTGGATACTTTTTGAAGTTAATATTAATTGTTTCGCTAGTGTATGCTATTTGTATTACTAATGGACTTTATGAAACAATAATTAAAGTTTCAGAAGATTATAATACGCAGATACCTAATTTTAAAATAGAAGATGGTGTATGTGTTGCAGATAAGGGAACTTATACTACTGGGGATAAGTTAGTTGTATTTGATACTGAGTATGCAGTAGAAGATTTGAAAGATTTATATAGTAAAGACCTTATCGGATATGATTCATATGCTTTGGTTGGTCATGATGCGGTAGATGTATATCCAAATGAGCAAATTGCTTATAGAATAGAGTTTGAAGATTTGCCAGGTACAGTTACTAAAGATTATTTATATAGTTTTATATTTGAAGATGTAAATAGTTTTAATTATCAAGCTTCACTTTTTGTGGTTGTGTATATTGCAGTATTTATGGTGCTTATCCAGTTTAAGTTAATGAGTATGCTTGGTGCTGTGGTACTTGCATACATGTTTAACTTAATATTTGGTGTATGGCTTAAATTTAAAGATGCTTTGAAAATATCTATATATGCTTTAACATTACCAATAATAATAGAAGCAATAGCATTTGCACTTGTAGGAACTATTTCAGAAAGCGTTTCTTTGATATACCAAGCACTAGTTGCAATTTATATCTTTTATGCGCTAAGAGCGGTAAAACTTGATAAAATGATTTTAGAAGCCACTAAAAATGGAATTTTAAAAAAGGTTGTAAAAAATGATGGAACAAAAGAAGAGATAACATTTACAGTAAACAACAATGAAGAAAAAGAAAATACCAAAACTGACGAAAATGATAATGATGAAAATAAAGAAGATTAACCAAAAAAGTTAATCTTCTTTTATTATAGGATTAGTATAGTCT
>CAZRQF010000043.1:0-7952 GCA_964602275.1 uncultured Eubacteriales bacterium | reverse complement strand
CTTACTTAACATAATTATAATATGTTTTAAAAAGTAAAACCATGGAAATGCTTGGCATAACTGTATTAACTTTACATTACATGCTTTTGTCATAATTTTGTCCTTAGCAAACGCCAGACTTTTCTCACTATTTTATAATTTAAAGAAGATGTTAGTTACCTGCAAGTCCTGCCACATCTGAAACTGGCAATGAAAATATTAGTGCTTGTGCTTCTGTATTTATTCCTGCTTTTTCTTTTATTGATTGCATTATTTTATTTCTATCTTCTCTTTTAGTTACTATTATTATTATTTCTTTTTCAGCACCTATTGTTGCTCCAAAAAACTTTTCCGCTCCTTCTATTCCTGTGCCCCTCGCATTCATAACTGTGCCACCATGTGCCCCGCCTTCTCTTGCAGCTTCCATAACTTTATCTGTATATCCTCTATTAGCAATTACAAATATTGATTCAAACTCTGTTTCCATTATATATCCCTCTTCCTTATCACTTTGAATTTCTGTTACCATATAGTCTAATGCCTTTTTGCTACTAACACTACTTATTGGAATAGTAAATGCAATTCCTTCTCCTGCTTTTGTTATACCAAAATTTAATTTAAAATCTTCTAAGATTTTTCGTGCTTGTTTTTCTGTCATAGTACTAAACAATATACATTTTTCCCTGTCACCAATTCCAAGATATTCTAATATTTCATTTGCAGCAGTACCTTTTGCATGCTTTCCAAGTGTCATTTTTATTTTGTTTTTTTCAAAATATGATATATACTCTTCGCTCATATTTCTTTTAGCAATTGTTACCATCATCACAATGTTTTGCATTTTGCACCCTCCTAGGAAATTCTATTATTTCATCTTCTTCTTCCATTATACTTTCATTTATATTCTTTGCTTTATATTTATAAAGCACACCTACAATTTGAATAATAATCGTTGGCATCATTGCTATCATTGCAATTGTTCCAAATGCTCCCGTCATGATATTATTGTTTCCAAGACCTGTACAAACGCCAACTGCAAATGGAAGCACAAATACGCTTGCCATTGTTCCAACTGAAACTCCACCAGAGTCAAACGCTATCGCAACAAATATATCTGGTGCAAAACACATTAAAATTATAGAAATAAGATAACCTGGTATTAAAAAATACAAAATATTTATTTCTGTAATAATTCTTATCATGGCAAGTGTTATCGCAAGCATCGTTCCAATTGCTAAGCTTGTAAACATTAGTTTTTTAGAAATTGCACCGTTTGTTATGTCATTTACCTGATCAACCAAAATTACTACTGCCGGTTCTACTCTTACTATAAAATATCCAATAACCATCCCTATTAAAATAAGTGCTGTATTTCCCATTTTAGCAACTTCTATTCCCAAATGATTTCCCATTGGTAAAAAACCAATGTTTGCTCCTGTTAAAAATAGTACTAGTCCAACAAATGTATATACAAGTCCAATACATATTTTCGCAAATTCTCTTTTATTAAGTTTTAATATAAACATTTGATATATTAAGAAAAACACAACTATTGGCAATAATGCAGTTGCAACTTCTTTTATATATACAGGTATACTTTCACATAAAACTTTTAATATTCCAGTTGAACTAGCTATGCTCGGCGTAGAAATGCCTTGGTACGAAATGTTTTCTACATTACATATTATTCCTAAAATCATTACGGCAAGTATTGGACCAACAGAGCATAAAGCCACAAGTCCAAAACTATCACTTTCTGAATCTTTGCTTTGCCTTACAGAAGCTATGCCTATTCCAAATGCTATGATAAATGGTACTGTCATTGGTCCTGTTGTAACTCCGCCAGAGTCAAATGCTACAGGCAAAATATTTTCTGGCACAAAAAAAGCCATTATAAATATCAGTAAATAACAAATCGCAAGTATATGTGATAATTTAATATTAAAAATAATTCTAAGTATTGCTATCGCCAAGAATATTCCAACGCCAATTGCAACAGCTAAAATAATAGGTACATCTGAAATTTGACTTGCTAGTACCTGTAAATCTGGTTCTGCAATCGTTATAATAGTCCCAAAAACAAACGCAACTAACAATATAAGTAACATTTTTTTAGAGCTAGATAAATGTGAACCAATTCGCTCTCCAATAGTAGACATCGAAACATCAGCACCAAGCGTAAACAATCCAACTCCAAATACCAGAAGCATAGCACCTACTACGAATAACATTACCGTATCATTTGATGTTGGAATTATAGTAAAGCACAAAAGCAAAATTATTGCTGTAATTGGCAACACCGACATTAACGATTCCTTTATTTTTTCTTTTAATTTTTCACTCAAAAAAATACACCTCATCTTTTGTTATTATAAATCTAACTTTATTTCATCTTTACATACAAATTCAAGTTTACTTTCAAGCATCTGTATATTATTTTTTCTTTCAGATTTGAACTTCTTTCTATCATAAACAAAATTGTCTACCGCTTCCCAAACCGCAAACCAACCTGCTATTGCAATAACTTCTTCTAAATATGAATTCATATAGCCTTCGTATAAATACAACACCGCCAATACTATAAGTCCTAAAATCATAAGTTCAGATGTTTTGTACGCATTCGTAGCTAAGTCACATTCATTATCGTATACAATAAGTCCATAGTGCGTTTTTACCGCTTCTTCCATTTCGATCTTATCTTCTTCTGTCAAACCAGGGCAATCAATTCTAAGTTTAATTTTATATTTTAAGGGAATGTTATAAACAGAGCTATCGATATATCTACACAAATCACTAGAAATGGTGCAATGTGTAGCATCATACTTGTTATAAAACTCTTCTTTACTATTTAAAGTTATAGGAATAACAGCCCACTCTCCAGAAATATATTTTTTCTTCAAATAATCTCTTGCATTAAACTTCATAAATGCCTCCTTATAAATTCAATAAATTATTATATCATAAGCACAAATTAGCTTCAAACATATTTTTGTGTCAAATTATGTTGACTTGCGACAAAATTCGATATATAATCGCAATGTTAATAAATTTTAAGGAGGGGGTTTTCATGAAAAATTTTTCTCGAAATCTTTCAAACTTTGTAAGACGCACTGAACATCCCTATACTGATCGGATTTACAAAATTTTGCATAATCGTGACGGCGACGAATATAACATGAATTACATTATTGACGAGCTTATCGAACATTTAACTGATAACACATGCTATTCTTTAAAAATTGACTTTACATTTTCGGACTGTGACACCATGATTTCAACCGTAGTAAATCGAGTTTCTATTGATACATTTAGAGATGTTTTAACAAGAATGATTAAATTTGATATAGAAAATTTTACTGCAATTAATATCGACTTTTATAAATGCCCTGAAAAAGAAACAAATAATTTCGTTGAGGAAAAGTATCTCGGCTCTTTCATGTTTATAGTTGTTTAATCAAAAAAGCTCACTTTTAAAAAGTGAGCTTTTTTGTATCTTATAAATTTTATGATAAAAATTGATGTTGAGTGTTACTTTTTAAAGGAAACAAGTCCGCCATAGTATAATATATTCCAACCTTCTATATCACTCTCTGAATATCCATCATTGAATACTTTTTTTACAAATTTTTGTATATTACTCGATTCAGCCGGATTATCATTACCCATATACTTAATCCAAATATTATTTGAACGCTTATAATTTTTTTCCCATATTGTTGCCAACTCATCAATACTTCCAGCCATCAAATTGTTTTTGTAGTACCAATCTTGTGTATTGTTGTTAATCAAGTATTCGCTAAAATCAGTTCCGTCAACAAAACGGCTGTCTAGGATAAACGCCATACTTTCTATGTATTCTGTAGAGGCATTGCAAATCCAATAAGGAAGCCCGCCACTTCCATTATTCGTTGGATCAACCATATACCACATACCATCTAATTTAACAGCATTCCAAGCATGTCCACCACCCTGCATATAACCAGTAACCATAACAGTTTCCAAATCACTAAAATACGCAATACTATTAAATGCATATGCATACGATTGGCAAACTCCGCTTTCTTCACACAATATTCCATATGTATTCCAAGAATTTGGATATTTTTTGTACACCGTACTAGCATCTGACTCTAGTGCTGCAGCGTATGCTTCCTTATTATATTCAGCATTATTTTCTAAATACTCATATATGGCAACGACTTTTTCTGAATCTGTCATACCAGCTTTTATAATTTGGTTTGCTACCTTTTGAGATTTTTCATATACAGCTTCTTGATATTTTTTGGCAGTTGCCGTTGGCACATTATAAGTCACTCTTACTGCCAAACCATTATCCACATAATAGCACTCATCAATATCAATACCCATTATATAAGGATTTTGAAGCCATATATAGTATAAATCGTCTAGTAGATTATCTGCCACCTGATACTCAGGAAAAGCTTTTAATGATATTACAGGTTCTTGATTAATTAATGCTAGTGCTAAATATAACTGAGCTGCATTATCTGCAAATACAGGATACTTCGTGCCTTTAACTTCTTCAGCATCCCCCTCTTCAACTTGCTTTTTGGTTGATTTTTCTTGTTCTTCAACATAGTTACTATTATCAATTTCTTCGGCAGGCTCTTCTGGTGTAGTAGTTTGTGTAGGTTCTTTTTCTGGTGCAATAGTTTGTTCAGGTTCTTTTTCCGGCAAAGTAGTTTGTGTAGGCTCATCAACTTTATTATCCTTATCTACTTTTTGTACTGTTATCCTAGTACCTTCTCGAATTAAGATATACTCTGGATCCTCACTTTGAAGGAATGAATCATACTCTTCTCTTGGATCTGTTTTTGTACTATCTGTTCCAATTACTCTTCTTGCCAAATCTTGATCTACTAGTATTATCATTAATGCAGGATCTAATTTCATTTGTGCATCTTCTGGATAATTTACAGTCTTTTTCAAATCAACTTTTGAATTAGAATAATCACTATCTGCAAATGTGTCAACCGTAACTTGAGGTACTCTATCCATTGTACCTTGTGGCAAACCAGAAGTATTTATTTTATAAGTACTTATCTTTTCATTCGGAAATATTTTATTTTCATTTTCATAAGTTACTATACCTGTTAACATTGTTCCAACAACTTCATATTTATAATCACAATATCTCGAATATTCTTGTGGTTCTTCCAATTTATAAAAATTAATAGGATATGTAATATTTGTTTTCATGTCAACCGATTGCACTTCAATAGTTTCTGGTAACTCATTAATAGTACCCATATATTTAATCGAATGCGGTAATATTTTCTTATACTCTGATAAATCTACAGGAAAACCAAAATTACTTTCATTTCCATTTTCGTCAACAGCTGTAACATATATTGCTAACCTATGATTATATAAATTGTTGTTTTGATATACTATAGATTCTATATTATATTCTTCTGATGTTTTACGAACTGTATTATCTGGATAACCTTTTCCCATTAATTGATTTTCATCTTGTAATACACCTGGAATATATTCAAGTTTATCTGTTGACTTTATAGTTGTAAGTAAAATTGGCTCATACCTATAACCGCCTTCACCAGTAGTTAGTTCATTGAAGTTTTTCGAAGAACTGTATACATTGTAAGCCACCGCACCCTCAATCTTATTCCATTTAACGGAAAAATTTCCTTTATTATCAACATTGGCATAAACTGTTGGCGTACTTATTTCATTTTTTATTGTAAAAGGTATAATTATTGGCTCATCTAATTTTTTTACTTCTTTTGAATCTAAATCATATCTTATACAAATATAATATATTGGAGCATATCCCCAATTATTTTTAGCTTCTCCATTTCTATTTTCGCTATAAAGTACCGTAGACGATGATGGCTTTACAACAACATCCACACCATCTTCTGTCCAATAGCCAGCATTTATTTGCCATACCAAGCTTTGATAATCGCATTTTTCATCTGTATGAACAGTAATTGCTTTTACAGGGTCTACTTTACTCTTAAAATGAAATGTAAATTCTGTATTTTGTTCAACATTATAAAATGGTTTAAAAATATATTTATTACTATTATCAACACCTGCTGCCAAAAATTGATTTTTTAAATCTGCAACAGTAAGTTTATTAGTTTCACTTGCAGTAAAACTCAATTTTGTTACTTCGCCATTTAAAGTTTGATTTACAAGTAGTGGAACATTTTGTTCCTCACCTAAATTAGCTAAAATTTCCTCGTCATTTTTCCAATCCCAAATATCTGGCATGCAGCAACTAACATAAACGGCAGCACCTATTAGTACAACCAATAATACACTTATTATTGCAACAATACTTCTCTTTTTATTCATAGTTTTCCCCCTTCTTTTGTATAAGACTTTCCATTAAAGCTAAAACTTTATGCAATAACACTGAAAAGTCTTTTAATATAAATTATAAAATTCACCTCTTTTCAATAATAATTATTTTGATTTTACAAATATAAGTTTATCATTACATAAAAAATACTGCAACGAAAATTTAATCTAATATTTTTTCTATAAATTTTTCAAAAAAATATTGACAAGAAGCAAATCATATTGTAAGATATGTATTGTTCACGCGGGAATAGCTCAGTTGATAGAGCGTCGCCTTGCCAAGGCGAAGGTCGCGGGTTTGAGCCCCGTTTCCCGCTCCATATTTTTAAAAGCAAACCATATGAAAGGTTTGCTTTTTTGTATCTCATAAAAGAAAGCCCCTCAGTATGGGGCTTTTATTTTAGTATTGTTAATCTATATTTCAATTTCATTTACAACACGATTAATTTTTTTAGTAAGATCTATCACAAATTTTACTGTACTATAATACAAAAATAATTCTTTTTTATTTGACATAGATTTTAATCTTTTATATTCAAACAAATTTCCTGTAAAGAATCTTAAGTATAAATCATTTCCTTTTATCAACACTTCAAAATCTACTTTATATTTATCATAAAACGATGTTAAAGCTTCCATTGTATCTGGTGAAAGTATTCTCATAGCTATTATTTTATCACTAGAATACACATCAAATCTTTTTTCAAACTCACTACTATCTAAAACAGTTTTTTTATAATTTCCAAAAAATTTAAACTTATCCGGCGAAATTTTTAGCTCTTCACACACATTTTTACTTATTTGTGACATTGCAAAAAGTCCATCGAACATAGGTATATAAGTTGTCCTATCTTTATTTTTCACTTTTTTTTCAATATGTAATTCTGCCATTTCAAAAGGTATTGAACCATCTAATTCTCCGAATCACAAAATCTTCACACCTAAAGGCATCATATTTTTTGCTTTCAATCCCCGAATCAATATATCTTTGTTCTATATATCCACCTGTAGCCGGCAAATTTTTCTTATATTTTAAATTGTTATCAATGTCGCTAATAAATATAGGTAATATAAATGTTTCGTATGTCTTTTTATTGACTAATTGTAGCTTTATAATTTTATATAAACATATGCCCTCGGTTATAAAAAATACAAAAAACATTCCATATAGTATTCTAAATTTCCACTCTGTTAACATTTTATCAAAATTTATCAATACAATAAAAAAGCATAGGAAACCTACGAGTAAAGCAAAAAAAGTTATTATAAATGTTCGCAAACTTTTTTTATTTTTTTCATATTCCTTGCCGAAAAGATTTTTCATTTTTTGATATACATTTTCAAACTCTTCTGTATATTCAAATTTAACCTTTTTAGTGTTTTTCATTATAAAAGCACAAATCGTAAAAAATATAAAAAGTAATATAGTCCCTAATAAAATCCCCCATTGTCTGAATTCAAGGAAACCAATTACCAATAGTGCTCCGACAAATATTAGTGCATCTATCATAAAATCCCCCCACTATGCTATATTTCATTAATTTTATCATTTTAAGAAGTAAAAAACAATATTTTAGTTGTAAACTTAAAAATTATGTATTAAAATAATATTTGAGGTGATTGTT
>CAZRQF010000042.1:0-8334 GCA_964602275.1 uncultured Eubacteriales bacterium | reverse complement strand
ATTATTCTTAATCGAGTAAAGATTACTGTTTGTGGAAAAATGCTTTTAAATGGTCGAAAGATATTTTTAGGTGTGTATTTACATGCTTTAGTCGGAACTATAATTAGTATTGTTTCAATAGAAAATTCCCCAGCACCGCCGGGGAATTTTTTTAATGTTCAATTACAATAGCACCCATTTCTAGTTTAGCTATTTCATAATCATTTCCAATTTCTTTTTTCTCTTCAACACCTCTTAAAATTATATCTGCAATTCTAAGTTGAGTTGGATTTATAGAGTTAGCAGCAATAAATGCACTTCTATTTCCCTTTGCACCTGCATGTGCAAAACCTCTTAAATTTCCAAGTACAATTATATTACCCTCCGCTACTACTTCAGCACCGCCATTTACATCGCCCAAAACTACGATACTGCCTTCAAAATCTATTCTTCTACCAGAACGAATTGTGTTATAAAAAACTTTTGTATTTGATATTGTTGTATCACTATTAAAAATATTATTTATAGAAGCAAGCCCCATTTGCTTTGGTCTTTCTACTTTTATCTCAAGATGCGTTTTTTCTGCAATCATATTTACTATTTCTTTTTCTTCTTCATCTAAAAGTCTTCTTCCATCTATCAAAATAGGTTCTTCTATATCTTCAAATGTTTCAGTAGATGCTTCTAATATTTCTTTCATTTTTATTTTTAAATCTTTATAGTTTGCATTTTTATCAAGAGTTATTTTTAACTTATTATCTTTTTTTGTAAATAATATTTCCGTATTCATTTTCTTCTTCCTTTCAAATTTATTCTACAATTTTTGCTCCAATTGTCGAAAGACTTAAATTTTCATTTACATCATTGTTATATCCAAAATATTCTTCCATAATCGCTTTCACCGCTTGTGCTGTATAGTATCCATGTCCGCCATGTTCTACTATTACAACTACTGCAATCTCAGGGTCATGATACGGTGCAAAGCCAACGAACCATGCATTATCCGAGCCTGAACCCGCAGTTGCTGTTCCTGTTTTTCCTGCAACCTCTATTGGAAACGAACTAAATGTACCATAAGCCGTTCCGCCAGAATCACCTGTAACAGATCTCATTCCTTCAAATATAGCATTAATGTTTTCTTCTTTTATATCTATTTTTGATAAGTCTTGCTCAGTTATGCCTAACTTTTCATTTATATCCTTTTTAATTTCAGATAAATCTAAAACATTTCCTTCACTATCAATCATAGATTTTACTATCGTCACTTCTTTTTTTTCGCCTTTATTGGCAAGCGTTGCTATATAGTAGCACATTTGTAGTGGTGTAAAACTATTATATGACTGACCAATTGCAGAAGATAATGTATCGCCTATTGTCCAAGTTCTCTTCGTAGCATTTTCTCGACTATTTAATTTTTCTACATACTCTTTTGATGAAAGCGTTCCTGATACTTCTCCGATTAATTCAATTCCTGTTTTTTCTCCAAGTCCAAATCTTTTAGCATAACTTACTATCGTATCAATTCCCATCTTACTTGCAACTTCATAGTAATAGTAGTTGCAAGACACTTTTAATGCTGTTTCTGCATTTACATTTCCATGTACCTGCCTTCTACTATTCCATATCCAGCATGCTGGTTTATGACCTAGGTAAAACACACCTGTATCATTTACATATTCATTTACACCTATTGTATTTGACTCTAATGCAGCAATTCCAGTTATCATCTTAAAAGTTGAACCGGGTGGATATGTACCTTGAATAGCTCTATTAAACATCGGCTTATCTTCGCCTATAAAATATTTATTATATTCTTCGTTGCTTATACCATCGACAAATTCTTCCGGATTAAAATCTGGATAACTTGCCATCGCAAGAACTTCACCTGTCTTAACATCTAAAACAACCGCAGCACCCGCTCTCGCATCGTCATACTTTATATTGCTAAATCCTCCATCATGAATTTTCTTTATCATATTTTCCAAAACTGTTTCCGTCATAGTTTGCAAATCTAAATCTAATGTAAGAACAATACTATTGCCCATCGAACTTTCTGTTATTTCTTCTTCATTACTTATTCGTCCGTAAGAATCCATTTCTAATCTTTTAGAACCATTTGTGCCTCTCAAATATTTTTCAAATGTAGCCTCTATCCCTGTTTTACCAATATAATCATTTAACGAATATCCGTCATCTTTATATTTTTCATATTCCGAAGAACTAATTTTTCCAATATATCCAATCACATGCGAAGCAGTATTGCCTGCTACATAACTTCTTATAGGTTGAGAAAAAACATCAACGCCTGAAAGCATTGCATTTTTTTCTTCTATCTCCATCATACTTTCATTTGAAATATTTTTTGCAAGCACCACCGGTTTATAACTTGTATAAACATTTGTAGATAATTCATATCTAAGTGCAATTATTTTTTTTACTTTATCAATTTCATCTTCTTCTATTTTATACTTACTCTTAAAAAAAGATATAACTTCTTCAACATTTGCTTCTTCATCAATTTTATTATTTTTTTTCCAACTCTTCATAGAAGTTTCCGACTTCGTAAAAGTCATTGTTTCATAATCGATTGGAATGCTATCATAATAGCTATCGCCATTTTTTTCTAAAATAGTAGCGACTTCTAGTAAGACATTATTTAATTTATTGTTTTCTATCTTTGTTTTATATATTTGCACAGAATAGCCAATCTTACTTGTAGCAATTACTTTACCATATCTATCAAAAATATCTCCTCTTGGTGCATATGTATCAGCTTCTCTAACTAGTCTTCGCTCCGATTGTTCTCTATATTCTTCGCCATGAACAATTTGTAAATTAAACAACTGCAAAATAAATAAAGAAGCTATTAAAAATAATAATATCATCAAAATCAAATATCTTTTTGAATTGTTTTCTATTTTTAATACCTCCTTTCATCTTATATCAAATAATAACTATCTTTCGATTTATTTATCATTTCTCCAAACCAAACAAGAAATTTATATAATATCGCAACAATTAAAATATTATAAATTACTTCTTTAGCAATAACAAATAACACGCCATAAAAATCAAATTCATATGACCTTATCAAAACCAAACTTAGATAAGTTATAAGTTCAAAAATTGCCGTTATTATTGATATCAAAAATACCATTGAAACTTTATTATCTTTTGAAAAATTTTTATTGAGTATTCCAGATACAATGCCAACAAAAAAATATACACAAAAATATAGTCCAACTGCCCTGCCAAATAAAATATCATAAATAAGTCCATATGTAGCACCAGTAAGACCTCCCACTAATTTACCGCACACAAGTCCAATGCTTGCAACAAGCACAATTCCAAGATTTGCAGATGTTCCATCTAGTGGTATTTTCTCAATCAAATTTGCTTGAAAAAATATTGTCAAACCAATAACTAGCAAAACCATTACAACAGTCAATGTTTTTCTCACTTAAATCCTCCATAACCTATTTTATAATTACTGCAACCGTTTCCAATTTACTAAAATCAACATATGTTTTTAGCACAGCTTCATTTTCAGCAGGGTTCTTCTTAGTAGTAAATTTTTCAATCTCGCCTATCGCAATCCCTTTTGGATAAATTCCACCCATACCAGATGTTTCTATTTTATCGCCTTCAACAAGTTCAACACCAATTGGTATTGAAGTAACTTTTAATTTATCTTCATCTTTATATGAGATATTTCCCTTACAGATAAGTGCATCTCTCGTTCTCGTACTACGAGAGCTTACCGAATTTCCAGCATCTAATATCGATACAACTTTAGCGGTCGAATCGGTTGTCGATTCTATGTAACCTACCAACCCATCTTGTGTAATTACCGTCATGTTTGGCTCTATGCCGTCTTTACTTCCTTTATCTATCACATAAACTTCTTCCCAATTATTCATTGAATCGTAAATTATATTAGACACTACCACCTCATAATCTGGATAAGAGTTTTCAATTTGAGATTTTTGCTTCATAATTTTATTTTCAGAAAGTAATATCTCATAGTCTATTAACTTTGTTTCTAGCTTGCTATTTTCTTCTTTTAGCTTCTCATTTTCTTCTTTTAGTTTTTCTATATCGTTTATGTTATTTTTATCATCTATTGCCCAATTTTTTATATTAACTATCACTTTTTGTGGAAATGTAATTAGGTTGCTAACTATTGCTTCAAATACCGTTACATTTCTTGCTTTTTGATTGGTTGCACCTATTAAAGCAAACAACAAAATTACTAATGCAACTTTTGTAATATTCTTTAGCATTTGCCCTTTCACTTACATGCCTCCTAAAATTTTATCTATATTTTCGTGAATTTATCAAAACACTTTTTAAAGAATCTAAATCTTCTAATACTTTTCCAGCACCCTTTACAACACAGTCTAATGGCGACTCTGCAATATTTACAGATATTCCAGTTTCAAGTGCAATAAGTCTATCTATATTTTTAATTAACGCACCACCGCCAGATAAAGTTATACCATTTATCATGATATCTGCCGCAAGTTCAGGCGGAGTTTTTTCAAGTGTCATCTTTATGCCATCAACAATTTGCATAATAACTTCTTTCATAGCTTCTTCTATCTGTGTAGAATTAACTGTTATTGTCTTTGGAAGCCCTGTTTGCAAATCTCTACCCTTTACATCAACTTCCTCAGTTGTCATTGATGGATACGCACTACCAATGGTCATCTTTATTTCTTCAGCAGTAGTTTCACCAATTGCAACATTAAATTCTCTTCTTATGTAATTAATAATAGAATCATTTAGTTCATCTCCGGCAATTCTAAGTGATTTAGAAGTTACAACACCACCAAGAGAAATTACAGAAATTTCACTAGTTCCACCACCAATATCTACAATCATAGTACCAGTCGGTTCACCTATTTTTAAACCTGCTCCAATAGCCGCTGCCATAGGCTCTTCCATTAGATATGCTTCTCTTGCTCCTGCATCTAGTGTAGCTTCTTCAACAGCTCTTTCTTCAACTTCTGTTACACCAGATGGTACGCAAACAACAACACGAGGTCTTGCTATAACATACCTTTGACAAGCTTTTCCAACCAAATGCTTCAACATCATTTTAGTAGCAGTAAAATCTGCAATTACACCATCTTTTAACGGTCTTATGGCATTTAAATTTTCAGGAGTTCTTCCTAACATTTCTTTTGCTTCTGTACCAACAGCAACAACTTGTTTCGTGTATTTATCAATAGCTACAACAGATGGCTCTCTTATTATTATTCCTTTTCCTTTTAAATGCACTAGCGTGTTTGCTGTTCCTAAATCAATACCAATATCTTTAGCAAAAAAACCTAACATCTACTTTCTCTCCTTTTAAAACAATTTCATTCTTTTTAAACTACAAAACTCTCTGCCAGCAATTATCAAATGATCAGCAACATCTATTCCAATCATCTCGCCAATTTCACGCATCTTCTGAGTAAATCTAATATCGTTCTTACTCGGCGTAAGATTTCCACTCGGATGATTATGCACAATTATAATCTTATCCGCACTCGATTTTATCGGCTCTTTAAATAGCTCCTTGCCTTCAAGCACTACGGAATTGAGCGAGCCGCTACAAGTATTTACCACTCTTATCACTTGATTTTGATTATCTAGTAAAATAGTCTTTATAACCTCATGCTTCAAATCCTTCATATCAGCCATTACCAAAGAACTTGCTTCCTCTGGCGTAGTTATCTTATTTCTTTTCATCACTTTTCTACAAGATAATCTAGCAGCAATTTCGCCTAAAGCTTTTAATTGTATTGCTTTAACCTTTCCAATTCCTTTTATCTCAGAAATTTGTTCTATTGAATAATCCCTCAAAAAAGAAATTCCTTCGCTTTTGTAATCACATTTTAAAACTTCTTGTGCAACTTGTATGGCAGTCTTATCTTTTGTACCTGTCTTAATTATTATCGCAAGTAGTTCAGCATCCGATAATACTTCAGGTCCGTATTTTTCCAACCTTTCATATGGTCTTTCTGTAATAGGTAATTCTTTAATCTTCATCTATGTAATCCTTTCTTTTTAGAATTACCCCCTTAAATTTATATCTTCCTGTATACAAATATAGCTATCAACACCCCAATTATGCTAGCTATATTAAGTTTAAACATAACTCCAAAAGATAATTGAATTATTCCTAGGTCTAGTTCAAACGGTGCTGTCAAGCCAAAAGTTTGCCCGTATCCCATCCAACTTAGAAAAGATACCTGCGTGGCAAGCTCACCCAAAAGACCTCCAAGTATAATACCTGAAAATAATAAAATCCAAAATAACCAAAATCTTCCTTCTTTCATTATGTTATTCCCCTTTTCTTTTGTTTTTCTTTTTTAATTATATATTTTTTCCTATACCTTTTCAACTCTTTTTTCCGTAATATTTCCGCATATTTTAAGAAACAATTTTGCAAATATTTTTTGGAAGTTTTTTCTATTTTCTACTTTTTTTGCTTGACAGATAAGTATACATAATATATAATAATTATGGTGTCCAATTTTATATTAAGGAGGAACTCAAAATGAGAGCTCTTGAACAATTTGAAATCACTGCTGCTGGTTTGAACCCTGACGACTTTGACCGTGTTTTTGCATACTACGACGACACTTGCCCGATTTTTCGGTATCTCAAAGGAAATCGCAGTGGTTTCATTTACAATGGTAAAGTAACTACTGAAGCCATCTACACACCCGCTTGGAAAGTTATTAGAGAGCGTTTCGTCGTTACAGCACCTTACATCGATACACCTTTTCACAACAACAAGGTGCTGCTTGATGCTCAAACTGGCGAAACGCTTGTAACCGGCTTTGGTGCATACTTCGTTAAAAAAAATCTTCTCGCATACAGAGTAAACGGAAAAACTTGTGAAGACCACCGTTGGGGTATTTATGACCTCGATGCTCACAAGAATGTTAGCAAAGTTACCTGGAAATACCCCGCTATCTACGAAGCAATCGACCGCATTATCACCATTCGGGAAACTGTAAAAAAGGCCTAAAAATAAAGAGCTGTCACTTTTTTGTGATAGCTCTTTTTAGAGTGTTGCAAAATGTAAAATCCATGTTGTAGTGGTCGGCGTCCTTGGGCGACCAGAAAAATATTTTTACATTTTACAACTCTTCAACTTCCTCTTTCGTTAAGCCAGTTGAAGCAACTATAATATCAATACTTACGCCATTTTCTTTCAATTTCTTAGCAGTTTCTATTTTTTCTACTTTTCTGCCTTCTTGCATACCTTCCCTCATGCCCTGTTCATGTCCTTCTCTTATCGCTTGTCTTCGAAGTACATCTTCGTCCATTCTAGCTAGTTCTTCATTATCTAATATTCTTTGCAATACTGGGTCTGATGTTAATTTATCTAATTCTTCCACAGCTCTTCTTATTGCTAATTCTTTTTCAGTTGCCATTCTTACCATCTCCCTGTTGGTATAATATAATTGTTGGGTTTATTTTTGTTTTTCTACTTACATATTTATTTTATCTATTTTTATCATATTTTGTCAATTTATTTTCATCGACATTTTATGACCTTTTTCGACACAAAAGCCTTGAAAAGCCACTTTTTTCTGGTCGCACCATGGACGCCGACCCCTACATTTCATATGTTGTATTTTACTAAGGATACAAATACGATAAAGTAGACAAACAAAAAACTAATCAAATTTGCTTAAGTTTTACTTAAAAGAATTTTTGACTAGTTTTATTATGTAATTTTCGAGCATTGCAAGCAGAGCTGAGCCCTGCTCGCAATCCCCCTATTTTAGTTTTATGGCATTACTATATTCCATGCACCATTTTCATCTTGCGTAGTTATTTTGACTTCAGACTTTAGAGAAACTACAGGGCGCACCCCAAACTCGTCGTAGTAGTAGCTGCTGTACAAGCGGCCGTTGCTGAACACAAGCCACAAGTAGTTCGAGTCATACGCAGAAGCGAGCCAATAGAGAGGCGAAGAACTTGTATTTAATTTAAACAATCCGTCATATTTAGCATTTGTTAAATTTGTATTATAACTTGTTGTCGTACCTACTACTGCATCTACATCATCTTTTGTCATTGCTCTTACTACAGGTGACCCATTACTCATTTTTGTATACTCATTTGTAAATACTTCTGTAAGTGTTGTGTATGGGCCAAATCCTGTTTTTCTATATCCCATTCCTGAGGTTGTGAAATCTGTTGTTAAAAAGTTTGTTGTAAGTGCAGTTACTGAAGCTGATGAACTGCTAGCATGATAAAATGTCAATGGTATTCCTCCACTTACTAAGTTTACTGTTCCATCACTGTCTACGCTTAGCACTCTCCAACCTTTATAAATACTTGTAT
>CAZRQF010000041.1:0-8559 GCA_964602275.1 uncultured Eubacteriales bacterium | reverse complement strand
AGCAAACAAAAAAGACACTTACAACTACAGTTGCTTTGTATGGAACAGAAGAATAATTTAAAGAGAAATTATATGTAAAAAGCGTGCAAAAAATTGCACGCTTAATTTTTTTTACAAAATTCTATTTAAGAATTCGTCAAGTTTTTTATCACATGTTTTTGTGTCGGTTAAGTAGCTCATACAATGACCTGCACCTTCGATAAGAACTAGTTCTTTAAGCTCAGATGTACAAGCGTTGTACATATCGATTGACATTTGGTATGGAACAAATTTGTCTTGAGTTCCGTGGAAAAATATCATTGGCACAGTAGCTTTTTTAACAGCTTCAAGTGCGTTTGCATCATCAAATGAAAAATCAGCAACAACATTTGCAATCAAGTTTGCAACATTGACTATTGGAAATGCTGGCAAATGGAAATCTTTTTTCAAAATGTATTTGAAAATGTCCCTTGCCGAGGTATAACCGCAATCTACGATGATACCTTTCACATTGCTAGTTAGTCTTTCGCCTGCTATCATGGCAGCTGTTGTAGCACCCATAGAAACGCCGTTATAAACGATGCTAATATCTCCGCCAAAATTTTTCATAAGATAATACGACCAAGCAAGCATGTCTGCACTTTCCATATAACCAAATGTTATGTATTTGCCGTAACTTTGACCGTGTGCGGGAAGCTCTGGCATTAAAATTGAAAAACCCATGTTATAATACTTTTCAAGTATTGGTGCAAAATTTTTAAGACAGCTTGCTCTGTAACCGTGTATCAAAACGATAAATTTCTTTGAGTCGCCGTTTTTGATTAAGTCAGCATAGAAAGTTTCACCAAAAGGGTTTGTGAAAGATACCCTATCAACTTTTTGGCGAAAAAACCAGTCTACGCCGTAATCAAAAGCTTTCTTTTGCTCTTTTGAAAATGTTACTTGCTCGCCTATAGACTTTTTAGTAGTCCAAGGTTTTCGTGAGGCTGCAAAATTAAAGAAGTAGACACCCACTAAAAGTAGTAAAAATGCAACTAAGAGTAGAACAACTACCAAAAGATTCATTCTTAGCCCTCCTGTTTTAGTATACGCAATTGTTTTTAAAATGTGAGGGTAACTTAGTTTTGGGCGTTAATGCACATGCATACCATGTCACGCACGCCTGACTCAGAAAGAGCTTCCAAAATTTTCTTTTCGTCGATGATTGTAACAATGCGACTTTCGCCAACTGGTTTTACAATCTTAAATGGCTCGTACAGCTTTTTTAAGCTTTTACACTTAATTGCTTCAAGACACCGCTTAAGCATGATGCTTGCACTTTCGGCATCATCAAAAGAAATGAGAAGACGCCAATGAAGTTCTTTTTCGATGCGAGTCCAGTCGAGCTTGCACATAAAAAATCTCCTTTCAAATTAAAGGTCGTTTAAGTAAAAATATGCCTACATAACAAGTATACCATAATCAAATATAAAAGTAAAGCAAAAATCTTTCTTTTAGTGTTGAAATATGGCTAAAAATTACGCTTTTTTAATGTTTTTTTAGGAAAATTTAAGTTTTAATGTGTGGTTGCATTTTAGATAAAAATATAGTATAATTTTTGACATGAATTATTTGAAAGAGGGCGTTAATATGGCATATAATCATAAAATTGTTGAAGAAAAATGGCAAAAATATTGGGAAGAGAATAAAACTTTCAAGACAGATGTGAAGGATTTTTCGAAACCTAAATATTATGTATTAGATATGTTCCCTTATCCATCAGGAGTAGGACTTCACGCAGGTCACCCTGAAGGATATACAGCAACTGATATTGTATCAAGAATGAAAAGAATGCAAGGGTATAATGTGTTACATCCAATGGGATTTGATTCGTTTGGATTACCAGCGGAACAATACGCAATTGATACGGGAAATCACCCTGATGAGTTTACTACTAAAAATATTGCAACATTTACAAATCAACTAAAAAAACTTGGATTTGACTTTGATTGGGATAGAGAGATTAGAACGAGTGATCCTAAATTTTATAAATGGACACAATGGATTTTCAAACAATTAGTACAAGATGGTTTAGCAAAATGCGTTGATATGCCTGTTAACTGGTGCGAAGAATTAGGTACTGTGCTTGCAAACGATGAAGTTATTGATGGCAAAAGTGAGAGAGGCGGATACCCAGTTGTTCGTAAGAACATGAAACAATGGATTATAGATATTCCTAAATATGCTGAAAGACTATTAGAAGGCTTAGAAGAAATAGACTGGCCAGAATCTACAAAGGAAATTCAAAGAAACTGGATAGGCAAAAGTGTTGGTGCACAAGTAAAATTCAATGTAGCAGATACAAATAAGAGTTTTATCGTCTTCACTACAAGATGTGATACGCTATTTGGTGCAACTTACTGTGTGCTATCGCCAGAGCATCCATTAATTAATGAAATTACTACTGATGCTCAAAGGGCAGAAGTTAATAGATACAAAGAAGAATGTGCAAAAAAATCTGATATGGAAAGAACTGAGCTAAACAAAGACAAAACAGGCGTTTTCACAGGAAGTTATGCGGTAAATCCTGTTAACGGTGTTAAAATTCCTATTTGGATTAGTGATTATGTGTTAGTAACATATGGTACAGGTGCAATAATGGCTGTTCCTGCTCATGACGAGAGAGATTATGCTTTTGCTAAAAAATTTGGACTAGATATAATTCCTGTAATTGAGGGCGGAAATGTAGAAGAAGCAGCATATACAGGAGATGGAGTTCATATTAATTCTGATTTTCTAAATGGATTAAATAAGCAAGAAAGCATTGATAAAATGTTAGGCTGGTTAGCACAAAATAATCTTGGCGAAAAGAAAATAAATTATCGTATTCGTGAATGGATTTTTGCAAGACAAAGATATTGGGGCGAGCCAATGCCAGTAGTTCACATGGATGATGGAGATATAGTATGTCTTTCAGATGATGAGTTGCCATTAGTGTTACCTCCACTTCAAGATTACAAAGCACATGGTGGTGCAGCACCACTTTCAAATGCAAAGGACTGGGTAAATGTAAAAGTAGGTGGTAGAAGCGGAAAAAGAGAAACAAGCACAATGCCTGGAAGTGCTGGTTCAAGCTGGTATTTCTTAAGATATATTGATCCAAATGATGATGAAGCTTTTTGCGATGCAGAGCTTTTAAAACATTGGATGCCGGTTGATTTGTATGTAGGTGGACCAGAACATGCTGTAGGTCATTTACTATATTCTAGAATGTGGAATAATTATTTGTTTGATAAAGGTTTAGTTCCAACAAAAGAACCTTTTAAAAAGCTAGTACATCAAGGTATGATTCTTGGGGCGAATGGAATAAAAATGGGTAAGAGATACCCAGAATTTTGTATTAATCCTTTAGATGTAATAAATGAATATGGTGCAGATACTCTAAGAATTTATGAAATGTTTATGGGACCACTAGAAGCTGATAAACCATGGAATAACCGTGGAGTAGAAGGTGCTCGTAAATTCTTAGATAGAATATATCGCTTATTTGAAAATGGCAAGGTAGTAGAAAATGAAAATAAAAATTTAGAAAAAATATACCATCAAACAGTAAAGAAAGTTACAGAAGATTACGAAAAGTTATCATTTAATACAGCAATAAGCCAAATGATGATATTTATAAATGCAGTTTATAAAGAAGACGAACTACCAAGAGAATATGCAGAAGGATTTGTGAAATTATTAAATCCTGTTTGTCCATTTATAACAGAAGAATTGTGGCAAATGTTAGGGCATGAAAAAACAATTGCATATGAAGCATGGCCAAAATATGATGAAAGTAAGATAGTAGATACTGAAATTGAAATACCTGTACAAGTAAATGGAAAACTTAGAGCTGTTATAAAAGTTGAAAAAGATGCTCAAAAAGAACAAGTGGCAGATATAGCAAAATCTAATGAAGATGTACAAAAATTTATAGACGGAAAAGAAATTGTAAAGGAAATATATGTGCCAGGAAGAATGTACACAATTGTAGTAAAGTAAGAAAAATAAAAGGAGTGTGACTATTTTAAAAAGTCACACTCTTTTATGCTTTTTTGTAATAATAAGTTTTTAGGCTATTTTAAAATTTTATTATAAAGTATCATCTTTTCTTAGTATAAAATCTATGCCAAGGTCTTGTTCAACATAATTTTTATTTTCTTTTATTGCGAGTATGAAAGCATCAACAACTCTTGGGTCGAATTGAGTGCCTTTTCCATTTTCAAGTTCGTCTAATGCTTTTAGAAGCGTAAATCTTGGACGATAACTTCTATCTGATGTCATAGCATCAAATGAGTCAGCGACACAAACTATTCTAGCTAAGAGCGGTATTTCTTCGCCTTTTAAAGAAGATGGATAGCCTTTTCCGTCAAATCTTTCGTGATGATATTTTACAATGTCTATTATGCCACCAAAAATTTTTGCTGGTGCTAATATTTTTGCTCCAATAGAAGGATGGTTTTTAATGTCGTCATACTCGTTATCTGTAAGCTTTCCTGGTTTTTGCAATATAGCATCTGGAATTCCGATTTTTCCTATATCGTGGAATAGTGCACCGTCTTTAAGAGTTTCTAAATCTTCTTGAGATAATCCTAATTTTTTACCGATTAAAACAGAATAGTATGAAACACGGTCAGAATGATTTTTTGTATAGCTATCTTTCGCATCAACTGCGAGCCTTAGAGATTCTACTGTGCCACGATAGGCTTCTTTTAGTTCGGAATATGCAGTATCTAATTTATCGTTTATTTCTTTTATAATTCGCATTTGCGATACTGATTTAAGCCCTGATTCTATAAGTAGCAATAGTTGGTCAAATTTATCTGACTTTTCACAATACCCTTGAATATCTAATCTTTTGATGGTTTCAAGTGGTGGTGCTAAATCTTTGTGACCAGTTAATAGTAAAATGTATAAGTCCGAGTCAAATTCTCTAATCTTTTCGACTACTTGGTCACCGTGAAGTGGCATCATTAAAAAGTCTAATAAAAGCAAATCAAAATGTTCTTTTTTTAAAGCTTCAATTGCTTCAAGAGGATTTGTATAACCAGTAAAATGGTAGTTACTTAGGCAAATTCCTAGAGAGTCAATAATACCTTGTTCATCATCAATTGCCATGATTTTATAATCTTGTTTTTGTACATTATCTTTTAATCTCAAAATTTTCCCTCCTGTTCATAAAAAGATTTTATCATAATGATAGAATTTGTCAATTTCTCTCTTGACCAAATAGCGAAAAATAATGTTTTGTGTGAGATTTGAAGTAACTAATATTGACGGATATTTATATTATTTTAAAAGGGAAGATAATGAAAAAATTGTATTAAATATTGAGTTATATTGATAAAATTAAGAAAACTGTCGATTTCAAATTTATGAATTTATCGACAGTTTTTTTATATTAATGGCATAATACTGTGTATGGATTAATTATCTTTATTTTTCAATCAATGTTACAGTAAAATCATAGGAAGAATTATTTCTTGCAATTGAGAGCACTATTTTTTCGCCTGGATTTTTTGAATACAAATATTTGCGTAGTTCCATCATTTTTGTAAATTTGTGATTATCGATTTTCGTAATTATATCGCCTACTTTTATTCCGGCTTTTTCGGCAGGGCTATTTTGGGTAACATTTGCAACATAAATACCATCGATATCATTATAATTAGAATTGGTATAAGCCAAAATAGTATTATCGTATGCATATAATCCAAGATAAGCTTCTGAAAATTTGTTGTTTGAAATTAATTTTTCAATAATAGGTTTGACAACATTTATAGGTACGGCAAATCCAATGCCTTCGGCACTAGAAATTTTAACGGTGTTGATGCCAATTATCTCTCCGTTTAAATTAATCAAAGGTCCACCACTATTTCCAGTATTTATGCTAGCATCAGTTTGAATAAGGTCTTCCATAATAACACTTGAAACATCATCTTCAATTTTTAAGGTTCTATTTATACCGCTTACAATGCCTTTTGTGGCAGAGCGTTGAAACTCCATTCCAAGTGGATTACCAATAGCTATAACTTCTTCGCCGACAACAATTTCATCGGAATCGCCGAGTAAAATAGGAGTAAGATTAGTTTCATTTATTTTAACAATTGCTAAATCAATGTTTTTTTCGTTCCAAATAACTTTGCCTTGAACGCTTTTTCCGTTATTTAAGGTTACGTAGACTATCGAGTTAACTCTGCTTGCAAGGTGTTGGTTAGTCAAAATATAGCCATTTTCAGAAACGATGACGCCTGTGCCAATTCCCCATTTTTGTGTAACATTTAAATCGAAAATACTATCATTATTCGGCTCTAAAACGCTGATGCCAACAATACTATCCATAGAATTGCTTATAATCATTGGAATAGATAATTCGGCATTATCTAAAAATGTAGGAGTTTCGGTTACGAAGTCTAATCTTTGAACATCATCTTGCAAAGTGAAGTCTTCAGCTGAAGAAACATCACCGTACAAAAAATTAATACAAAAATAAGTTGAAACAACAGTTAAAATCACTACAAATAAAGATAACCACCATAAGCTTTTATAGTTAAAAGAATGCATAGTACACCTCCAATATAAAAGATTGTTTCCAATTATTGGATAAATATACTGCAAGTAATATAAAAAAATATGGTGCATAAAAACAATTGACTTACATATAATAATATGGTACAATAAAAAGTACAAAAAATGGTACAATATAAGAAACGGAGGGGATTATATGTTAGCTGTTAATTATTCAACAATTAGAAGTAAATTAAAAGATTATTGCGATAAGGCTACGGATGAAAATGAGGCTGTAATAGTGACGAGAAAAGACGAAAAAAATGTTGTTTTAATAAGTCTTGAACAATATAATGAGTTTTTGAAGATGCAAAAAAATCAAGAATATTTAGGCAAAATTGACAAGTCACTTAAGCAAATTGAGAAAGGCAAAGTGGTGAAGAAAACAATAGAAGAATTAGAATAAAATTTGAAAAAGACCGCATGTTTCATGCGGTCTTTGGTGCACCCGAGAGGAATCGAACCCCCAACCTTCCGGTTCGTAGCCGAACACTCTATCCAGTTGAGCTACGGGTGCATCTACTAGAATATTATACTAGTATTTTGTAAAAATTCAAGTAAATTATTGAAAAAAGATTGATTTTCTAATATAATGTGTGTAAATTCTTTAAAGATGCATCCGTAGCTCAGTTGGATAGAGCGCTCCCCTCCTAAGGGAGAGGTCGGAGGTTCGACTCCTCTCGGGTGCACCATTTTTTTGTTTTACGAAAAAAAGTACAATAGATTATTGTGAGTGATTTTTATGGATATTAAATATATGAAGCTTGCTCTTAAAGAAGCAAGAAAAGCTTATGAGAAAGAAGAAGTTCCAATAGGAGCTATTATTGTAAAAGATGATAAAGTAATTGCTAAAGCACATAATTTAAGGGAAATAAAAAAGCAATCATGTGCACATGCCGAAATTTTGGCAATTCAAAAAGCGTGCAAAAAACTAGATACATGGCGACTTGACGGTTGCGATATGTATGTTACTCTCGAGCCGTGTGCCATGTGTGCGGGAGCTATATTAAATGCTAGAATAAAAAATGTGTACATAGGTGCACTTGAGCCAAGAAGCGGTGCAGTTATGTCGAAAATAAATTTGTTTGATGACTATACATATAATCATAAAGTGAATTATGGGGTGGGTA
Source organism: uncultured Eubacteriales bacterium (assembly GCA_964602275.1). GTDB lineage: Bacteria > Bacillota > Clostridia > TANB77 > UBA1234 > RGIG6291. Next base: position 862 of record CAZRQF010000041.1, on the reverse strand, counting down.
TATTGCAAAATGAGTGCAAGAAGATTATGCAAGATTTTTTTAAAAATTTAAGAGAAAAGCGTAAGAAACTTGACAACATAGCGAATAATTAGTATACTAACGGTGAGGTAACGAAGGGAGTGATTTATATGGATAGAGAAGTTAATGAATATTTTAGAGAGATTACGCAATGTTGCTATGCTAAAGTGGAAAACAGACTACAAAAGTACGGCATTGTTAAAGCACAAGCACAACTATTATTGCTAATAAAAGAAAATGATGGCTGCACACAAAAAGATTTGGCAACGCTTGTTGGCATTAAGTATTCTTCAATGAGCGAAAGATTAGATAAACTTGAAAAAAGTAATTACATTGAAAGAACAATTGACGAAGACAACTTAAAATATAAAAGAATATACATAACAAAAGAAGGAAAGCTTGCTGCTGTGCAATGCAAAAGAATATTAAGAGAAATCGACGAAAAATTATTTAAAGGTTTTAATAGAAAAGATAAAAAACAATTTGAAGACTACTTAAATAGGATGATTGAAAATATAAACGATTAAAAAAGAAGGATGGTTTTAATTAACCATCCTTTTAAATTTCGAATTTATTTTTTTGTAGTTTTTTTAGCTACTGCTTTTTTAGCAACTGGTTTAGCTGCTGCTTTTTTAGCAACTGGTTTAGCTGCTGCTTTTTTAGCAACTGGTTTAGCTGCTGCTTTTTTAGCAACTGGTTTAGCTGCTACTTTTTTAGCAACTGGTTTAGCTGCTGCTTTTTTAGCAACTGGTTTAGCTGCTGCTTTTTTAGCAACTGGTTTAGCTGCTGCTTTTTTAGCAACTGGTTTAGCTGCTGCTTTTTTAGCAACTGGTTTAGCTGCTGC
>CAZRQF010000040.1:0-8635 GCA_964602275.1 uncultured Eubacteriales bacterium | reverse complement strand
GATTTGCAATAACTTCTGGATCTGCGATTTTTTCGTTTAATTCTTCATAGCGTTTCTCAACACTCTCTAATTTATCAAACATGTTTACACCTCTTATTTTTTCTTAAAGTTGCCTATTATTATACACCATAACGGCGTTATACGCAAGTATAATGTCTTATACGCTTAACTTACAAAAAAATTCTCGCTATTAAGCGAGAATTTTTTGTAAAGCTTAGTACGAACTAGGCAAATACGCTACCTTTACCCAATAAAGGCTGTTTTCAGTAAGTACCAAATAGGTATCCCATGAAACTTGTACAACCCTTGTGACAATGCTTGTAGTGTACCCCACAAAATTCATAGCAACGCCATGAATTTCAAGTCTTTGCAAGTCATAAGGCCGCCCGACCACTGGAACATTCAAAGAAATTGCTGTGTAAACCTTTCCGTTAAACCTCAGGAACTCCAGGAACTCTTTTTCAGTCATGTTCATCTAAGTCTTACCTCCTAAAATATTATAAGAAAAATACCAATTATTATGATAACACACTTTACATAATTTGTCAATCAATAGGTTTGTTTTTTATGCTTTATTTAACAAAAATGGACTTTGCATATTAACATGTGTAAAAAACACGCAATTGCAAAATCCATTTTTAGTTATAAAATTATTATATTTCTTTTCTGTAAATTAGTTCTCCAAATTTGTCTGTTGTTACATAGCCTGGTTCAGCTTTTATTAAATCTGGAAGTCTATTTACAACTGTTGCACATGTAAGCTCGACTGTTGCAGGTCTTGTGATTACCATAGTTGTATTTGGTTCTCCTTCAATTGTCCATTCATTTTTGTCACAGTCTTCTGGAGCATATACTTTTCCTATGCATTCTGTTTCTAATGTTATTCCTTCTTCTGTTTCAGTTGTAACTACTGCACTCATACCAGTAGCCATTCCAGTTTTTATTACCATGCCACCTAATGTGCTAGATACAATATCTCCATCGTGTGTTTGTGGAACACATTTTTGAGTTTGACTCTTTACTGTTAATCCTAGTTTAGAGCAAAGCCAACCATTTACATTCCACATGTATGATGGTGAATATTCTCCTTTTTGTATTACTTCGTTTCTAGCTTCTTCTGAAATTCTGTCAGCCGCTGCAACTTCTGCGTCGAATTCTTCAAGTGTTAAGCCAGCACCATGTGCTTTAGCTAACGCTATTCCATAATCTTCTACATTGTAGCTTGAGCTTCCTTTTATTTTTGTTATTTTTTGTGTAGCACCTGTCATCGCAACAACTAATTGTCCCCAGAATATATCTTGGTATCCTGTTCCTGTAACAGTACAATTATTTTGTTTTGCAAGTGTGTCTATTTCTTTTGTTGCTTCAGGATTTGAGTTCCATGAGTAAAAAGCTTCTTCACATGTTGTTATTGCATTTACACCATGTCTTGCACATGTTAATAATGCATCTTGTACATCACTTAATAAACTCATCGTTGTAACAATGGCAGCATCTGGTTTAGTTTCTTCTAGCAATTGATCTAATTCATCAATATGACGAACTAAAACATTCTTATTTTCTGAGCCTATAATTTCGCCAATATCCTTGCCAATTACATTTGGGTTTATGTCTACAGCTCCAACTATTTCGCCGCCTTTTTCATATACATATCTCATTGTATATTTAGACATTTTTCCAGTACCAACTTGAACTACTTTTACTTTGTTTTCCATATTATCTCCTCCTTGGAAAATATTATATATGTTCATAAATAAAATTTCAATCAAAACACAAAAAAATCATATTGCTAATATTCCATTTTCTGATTCTATTAGTAAAAATACTTTTTCTTCTTTTCCTGAATTTACATTTACATATACTATAAAATTCTTGTCTTCCACTTTACCTTTAAATTCATACACCAATATTTCTGTTGACCAATCTGTTGGAATGAATGCTAATCTTTCTGATAATATTTCAACATTTGTGTTTATAATTTTTCTTGCTTCGTTTACATCTATTTTTGGATATTCAATATTTCTTTCAGTATGCGAATTTAAATAGCCTCTCGTTTCAAGTCCTAATATTTCGCCATTATCAAGTGCAACTTTTACTTTTACCAAATCTGAATAGCATATTACGCCACTTGTAACATATGCACAATTTATAGTTACCGTTCCATTTTCTATTGTATAATATGTCGCTTCCATATTTTCAATTCCATGATTTTTCAAAAATTCTAACGCTATTTTTTTAGCTTCTTCTATATCTATTTTTTCTTCATATACGCTTTTATTGTAGTTCATCCACAATACATGTCCACCCATTTTGGTTATATCTATATAGATTGTTGCATCGTTTTTTAGTTCTACGCCATAACTATATGACTGTATATTTCCATTTACTTCGCCATTATAATTTATGTTCTTTATTGTATCTTTTTTTATATATTCATAAATTACTTCTCTTGCTTTTTCTTCGCTATATTCTGTATTGCCAAGCCCTTTAGGAGTTATACTCGTCATATGTTCAGAAAAAGGTCCATCATATATTAATCCTTCATAGTCCTGTAAATTTTTTTCTATATTTCCAAAGCTATCTTGTGATAAGTTGCTCACTTCTTGTGCAAAAACCATATTACTTTGTTTTTTGGTAAGCTCATTCCAGCTTATGCTTTTCATGTTCATGTCGCTTTCTAGTCCTACCAAAGTTTCATTTAATTTTTCGCATTCTTCTTGCATATTTTTTAGATTTTCAAATTCTTCATCAGTTAAAGAATTATTTTCAATCGCTTTTTTAGAAAGATAATATGAATAGTCACTTACTTGATTTAAAAACTTCACTGCATTTTCAAGTGAAACATGGGTTATTGGTAGCTTAGATAAACAGCTTTCTGCCAAATTTGCTTCTCTCCATATTTCAGTTAATGTTTTAGCACTGTATTCAGGTGTATTTGAAATCTGTGCTTTTGTTAATAAAGTTTTTACATTATCCACATATTCTATTAATTCATAAAACGATTCTTCATATGAATTGTTCATTGTTTGTATTAAATTTTCTTGTTCGTCTTTTAGATATAAAACACCAACTAAAAGCCCTATAAAAACAAGTCCAAGTATCATCCAAATTATGATATGTTTTTTATCGTTTGCAATATTTTGCATAAAACTCCTCCATTTATATATTTTTCTAATAGTTTTTTCAAAATATTTGTAAATATACACAAATTAGAAAAGTTATGATAAAATGCTTATATAATGTTATAAGGAGGTTTCCTATGAACAAAATAATGATTTTATACGCTTCTGTTGGCGGTGGACACTATAAAGCTGCAAGCGGGATTAATAACTACATAAGTGAGCATTATCCAAATTGCAAGATTGAATTAATTGATGCTTTAAAATATACAAATAAGTTAGTTGACAAATTAGTTGTAAATTCATATGTAAATATGGCAAGATATTCTCCAAAAGTTTGGGGAGATATTTATAAAATTAGTGAGAAGCAATATTCTGTTGCAAATTTTAGTAACGCCGTTCAAAAATTACTTTCAAAAAAATTATTTAAGTTATTTAAAGACGAACAACCAGATGTAGTAATTTCTACCCATCCTTTTATAACTGAAATGGTTGCTGCACTTAAAAAATCCGGCAAAACAAATACAAAATTATGCGTTGTCATGACTGACTATGCATCACATAAATTTTGGGAAATCAAACACGAATATGTAGATATGTATTTCGTTGCAAATAGTGAAATGAAATTTGGATTAGTAGCTAATGGAATTGCAAAAGAAAAAATACATGTAACAGGCATACCTGTTGACCCTGCTTTTACTAAAGAATACAATAAAGAAGAAATTTATAATTCTTTTAACCTTTCAAAAGATAAAAAAACTGTACTTATATTTGGCGGTGGACAGTTTGGCATGTCCAACATAAAAAATCTTTTTGGTTCTTTGCTACAAGTAAACGCTGATATCCAAATCGTTGCAGTTGCTGGTAAAAGCGAAAAAAATCAAAAAGAGTTTAGAAAACTTGCTGAAAATTCTAATAAAAATGTAGTAATTTTAGGATATACAAATCAAGTTCCAGAATTAATGCAAATTGCTGACTTTGTAATTTCTAAACCAGGCGGACTTACAACAACCGAAATACTTGTATCTCAAGTTCCTTTTATAATTATAAATCCTGTACCTGGTCAAGAAGAAGAAAATGCAAATTTTCTAACAAATAATGGTGCCGCTACAAGGATTTGGGATACAAAAAAAGCTTTGCCATTTATCGAGCAATTTATCACTGATTCATTTAGAATTGAAAATATGAAAATAATGCAAAAACATATATCAAGGCCAAATTCAACTAAAAATATCGTCGATACTATCATAAATGCATATTTAAATTAATTACAAAAAAGGGTTCGCAAATTAATGCAAGCCCTTTATTCTTTATATTTCTCTTCTATTTTCCATTGCCTTTGCAAGTGTTACTTCGTCTGTATATTCTAAGTCACCACCTATTGGTATCCCGTGTGCAATTCGTGTTGTTTTTACATTAAAAGGTTTTACCAACTTTGAAATATACATTGCGGTTGCTTCACCCTCTACATTAGGATTTGTTGCGAGTATAAGTTCTTTAACATCATCAGTGCTAATTCTCGTTATCAATTCTTTGATTTTTATATCATTTGGTCCAACTCCACTAACTGGCGAAATTACTCCATGTAGCACATGATATACACCATTATATTCATGAGTTCTTTCTATCGGAACAATATCTCTAACATCTTCCACAACGCATATCACTTCTTTATTTCTCTTTGCGTTTGCACAAATCGGGCAAGGATCAACATCTGTTATGTTGTTACATATTGAACAATATTTTAAATTTTTTCTAGCATCTACTATTGTATTTGCAAATTCAAGTCCAACTTCTTCTGGTGAATTTAAAATATAAAACGCCAATCTAACTGCTGTTTTATGTCCAATACTTGGCAACTTTTCAAATTCTTCTATTAATTTTTCAATCGATGCACTAAACGCCATCTTCCTTCTCCTCTAAAACTTTCTATATTATAGTAATCCGTTTAAGCCACCAGGAACATTATATCTTCTCATTTCAGCTTCTACTATTTCATCAGCTTTTTTAGTTGCTTCTGTAATCGCTGTCAATATTAAGTCTTCAAGCATTTCAACATCTTCTGGGTCTACAACCTCTGGTTTAATTTTTATTCCTTTTAATAATTTTTTACCATTCATTGTAACTGTTACAGCACCGCCACCACTTGTTACTTCAAATTCTTTTGCTTCTATTTCTTCTTGTGTCTTCATCATATCTGCTTGCATTTTTTGAGCTTGTCTCATAAGTTGTTGCATATTTCCTCCACCCATGCCTGGATATCCGCCAAATTTAGCCATTTTTATTATCTTCCTTTCATTTTAAATTATCATATTTTACACTTACTTCTTCGCCAATCACTGCAATTACCGCTTCTTTTATCGCCATTTTAGTTTCTTCTTTTTGCAATGTAGCTTTAGCAAATGCATCAACTTGTCCATCAAAAATAATATGTACTAAATTATCTTGTCCTCTTTCAATTTTAGTATTTATTAATTTTGAATATACAATTATTTTCCCGTTTTCTTTAAGCTTTGTCAATACTTTATTCTTTAAGTTATTTTCTCCTAAGCTAAAATTATCCTTTAAAACTTCTTTAGTAGGTTCTTTTACATTATTAATTTGATTTTGTGTTTGTACTATTTCAATTTTATCTTTTTCTTTAAAATTTTTCAAACATATTTTAATAATGCCGGTTTCAAATATTATCTCTCTATCAGTCGCCCATTTCATTTTTGAATCTAATAATGAAAGTTCATCTATTGTATATATGATATCTTCTTTATTAGCATTACCTGCTAACGATAATATTTTATTCATTTCATCTTGATTATAGTTTGAAAGTGTGCAATTTGCTTTTATCATAAGCACATCACGCATCATCTTTATAAGTTCCCATAAAAATACATTTATGTCTTTTCCCTCGTTTATTATTTTTTTGGTAAGTTCAATTGATGCTTCAATATCTTTTTTCAAAATACTTTCAGACATATCTATCAAATATTCAAACTTTGGCACGCCAGTAAGTTCACGCACCATATTCTCAGTTATGTTTTCACTATTTTCTGAAATACATCTATCTAATATGCTTATTGCATCACGCATAGCACCGTCTGCCAAATTAGAAATTAACTTTAATGCATTTTCTTCTATTTGCACATTGCTATTTTCACATATATATTTTAGTCGTCTTACAATATCATTTTGTGAAATGCGTTTGAAGTCAAATCTTTGACATCTTGACAAAATTGTAGCTGGCAATTTTTGCGGTTCAGTAGTTGCAAGTATAAATATAACATGTGCTGGTGGCTCTTCAAGCGTTTTTAAAAGTGCATTAAATGCTCCCGTAGATAGCATATGAACCTCGTCAATAATATATACTCTGTATTTTGCTTTTGTAGGTATAAACTCAACTTCTTCTCTTATATCTCTTATATTATCAACACCATTATTTGATGCAGCATCCATCTCAGTAATATCAATTAAGCTTCCATCTAGTGCTTGTCTGCATATTTCGCACTCGTTACAAGGCTCACCGTTTTTGGGATTTTCACAGTTTACAGCTCTAGCTAATATCTTTGCAGTAGATGTTTTTCCACTTCCACGGCCACCGCTAAACAAATACGCATGGCCAATTCTATTATTTAAAATTTGATTTCTAATTGTTTTAGTTATATGTTCTTGGCCTACAACATCTTCAAATTTTTTCGGCCTAAACTTTCTATATAATGCAACATACGACATAGATACACCTCCGTATATAACTTTAGAGTTACTTTAATAAAACAAGTAAGGTACATTTATATGAATGGTAATGCACATAAAGGATACCACTTATCGCTGCTTCCTTCCGGACCTGACGAGGTTCATAGCCATTCATTGCTCACCATCCATATAAATGTACCTTACAGTACGATTTTATAGTTGTTTCTCGTTTCTTCTAACATGATAACACATTTCTTTTTCAATGTAAAGCTAAATTTACACTGTTTTTTTACCAAATTTTGACTTAATTATATTCCAAACTTTCTTTATCCTTGTTACAAGTGTTGGTTTATATTCTGCCAAACTTATATGCTCCTTTTTATGTTCCATATAGTAATCATAATAATCATTTGCTTCACTTACGGTCGCTATTATATTTCCATCTATTACAAACACTCCTTGCTCATCGAATGTTATTTTCAAAGTATAGTTACTCTCTTTTGAAATAGCAACAATAGTATCTATTAACTTTTTATCTTCAGCAACTTTAAGATACTTAGACATATCTTTTTCAAATTCTTCTCTAATTTCACTTTGAACTTTTTTGTTATAGACTTCACTTATTATATCTTTTTTATTATTTGTATTAACAACATTTCTAAAGAAATGATATGCATCAATAAGTTTTGCAAAGAAAATATCAGCTGTGCTTTCGTCATATATTTTAAAATTATATCCATCTAAATATATAACATCATCAGTAACCTTAAACTTGCAGTCAAAATATGAAAGTGTCATGCTTAAAGTTGCAAGCATTCTTTTATCTTTTCCTAGTTCTAAGCAAGTATTAAAATTATCTAAGAAATTACTTTTAGATAGTTTCAAACTTCTAAATAAATCATATCCGTCAAATATTTTCTCGTAAATTTTCTTTGCCTCTTCTATATTATCAAACGAATAATTAATTGGTTTCAAAGTAAATTTGTTTTCATCTATATGTTTTATTTCAATACCACATTCGTTATACTTATTAAACTTCAATATTTCTTTTATATAATCTTTGTCTGGCATAAATTGAGAATTGAAATAATACTCTGTTTTTTCATTTGTTATTAGATATCTTGTATACTCTCTATACATATTTTCATCTGCATTTACAATGTATCTTTTATCATCTTTTTTAAAATAAAATTTAAAAAGAGGCTTTGAAAGTTTTTCAAGAAGTATATCATATGCAATTATATCTTTTGGCAAACCAGCTTTATAAATTAATATATATACATCCATCCAGCGTGGCTCACTGTAATTATTATCTAATATCAATTTCAAACATGAGAAGTCCAATTTAATAAATTCATTTTTTATAAGATTAGATATTTTTCTTTTTTCATTTTTTAGCATCATATCATATTGCATCTTCTCACCACCCTCTTATGGTCATTATAATACAATGGGTCAAAAAATACTAGCAATTTTTTCATTTTTTATTAAATATTACTATAGTTTTCGAAATCGCTTAATTTACTATATTTAAAGCAACTTTTAGCAATGATTAGGCAACTAACTATATAAATTTTATAAACTTTTTTGTCGAAACTATTGCAAATTATATCGAAATTAGTTATATTTTAATTATACGAAAGAAAAACTCAAAGTATCTAAGACAAACTTTTGAAAAGTATACAAATGAAAGGGGGGCAATAAAATGCCAGTAGCAAAAAAAGTAACAGCTAAAACTGCAACTAAAAAAGCAGCAGCTAAACCTGTAGCTAAAAAAGCAGCAGCTAAACCTGTAGCTAAAAAAGCAGCAGCTAAACCTGTAGCTAAAAAAG
>CAZRQF010000039.1:0-8854 GCA_964602275.1 uncultured Eubacteriales bacterium | reverse complement strand
ACAACAAATTCATGTGTAGCAGTTATGGAAGGTGGAGAACCAGTAGTAATACCAAATGCGGAAGGTAATAGAACTACTCCATCAGTTGTTGCTTTCACAAAATCAGGAGAAAGATTAGTAGGACAAATTGCAAAAAGACAAGCAGTAACAAACCATGATAGAACAATCATATCAATTAAAAGAGATATGGGAACAGATAGAAAAGTAAAGGTTGATGAAAATTCATATACACCACAAGAAATATCAGCAATGGTATTACAAAAATTAAAGACTGATGCTGAAAATTATTTAGGACAAAAAGTAACTCAAGCAGTTATCACTGTTCCTGCATATTTTAGTGATGCTCAAAGACAAGCAACAAAAGATGCTGGTAGAATTGCTGGTCTAGAAGTTTTAAGAATTATAAACGAACCAACAGCTGCAGCTTTGGCATATGGACTTGAAAAAGATGTAGACCAAAAAATTATGATATATGACTTAGGTGGAGGTACATTCGATGTATCAATACTAGATATTGGTGACGGTGTATTCGAAGTTCTTGCAACAAGTGGTAATAACAGACTTGGTGGAGATGACTTCGACGAAAGAATTATGAAATACTTAGTTGAAACATTTAAGAAAGAACAAGGAATTGATTTAAGCACAGATAGCATGGCTATGCAAAGACTAAAAGAAGCTGCCGAAAAAGCTAAAATAGAGTTATCAAGTGTTACACAAACAAACATTAACTTGCCATTTATCACAGCTGATAAAGATAGCGGACCAAAACATTTAGATATAACATTAACAAAAGCAAAATTTGAAGAATTAATTGGCGACCTTGTTGAATCAACTGTTGGACCAATGAACCAAGCTTTAAAAGATGCTGGCTTAACAGCTGAAAAGATTGACAAAGTTTTATTAGTAGGTGGTTCTTCAAGAATACCACTAGTACAAGAAACAGTTAAGAGATTAACAGGTAAAGAACCACACAAAGGAATCAATCCAGACGAATGTGTTGCCGTTGGTGCTGCAATTCAAGGTGGTGTATTAGCTGGAGATGTTAAAGATTTAGTGCTATTAGATGTAACTCCACTTTCATTAGGTATTGAAACATATGGCGGTGTATTTACAAAATTAATTGATAGAAATACAACAATACCAACAAAGAAATCACAAATATTCTCAACAGCAGCAGATGGACAAACAAGCGTTGAAGTTCATGTGTTACAAGGTGAAAGAGAAATGGCTGCATATAACAAAACATTAGGTAGATTCCAATTAACAGGAATTCCAGCAGCTCCAAGAGGTGTGCCACAAATCGAAGTAACATTTGATATTGATGCTAATGGCATCGTTCATGTATCAGCAAAAGATATGGGAACAGGAAATGAACAAAAAGTTGTAATTACTGCAAGCACAAACTTAACAGAACAAGAAATTGAAAAAGCTGTAAAAGAAGCTGAAGCTCATGCAGAGGAAGATAGAAAGACAAAAGAAGATATAGAGATAAAGAACAATGCTGATTCACTTGTATATAACACAGAAAAAACATTAAAAGATTTAGGAGATAAAGTAAGTGCAGAAGAAAAAGCAAAAGTAGAAGCTGAACTTGAAAATGTTAAGAAAGAACTTCAAGGTAATGATACAGAAGCAATAAAAGCTGCAACAGAAAAACTAACACAAGAATTTTACAAGATTTCTGAAAAATTATATGCAAATGCAAACCCAAATGGTAATGTAGATCCAAATGCAGCAAACGCTAATACAGAAGAAAATACACAAAAACCAGATGACGGTACAGTATATGATGCTGATTATAAGGTTGAGTAATACAATAAAAAATTCATTTTGAATGGAGGGTATAAATGAACGAAAACAATGAAGATAGTATTTTCTTGTTTCCGTTCATTTTGATGATACAATGGCAGAAACAAAAAGAGATTATTATGAAGTTTTAGGAGTTCAAAAAAATGCAACAGATGAAGAATTGAAAAAAGCTTTTAGAAAATTAGCAAAGCAATATCATCCTGATGCAAATCCTAATAATAAAGAAGAAGCTGAGAAGAAGTTTAAAGAAGTAAACGAAGCATACGAAGTATTATCGGATAAACAAAAAAGAAGTATGTATGACCAATTTGGACATAGTGGCCCGAATGGATATAGCAATGATTTTAGCGGTTTTAGTGGATTTGATGGCTTTTCAGGTTTTAATGGCGGTGGGTTCGATGTAGACCTAGGCGATATATTCTCATCATTTTTTGGTGGTAATGGAAGAACTAGTCAAAAACGAAATGGTCCTGTTAGAGGTAGAGATATACAAGTGCATACGGAAATAACTTTTGAAGAAGCGGCATTTGGTATTACTAAAGAAATTGTAATAAATAGAAATGAACAATGTGACTCTTGCAAAGGTTCTGGATGTAAGTCTGGCACTTCTATGGAAACTTGTAAAGTGTGTGGTGGAACAGGTCAAGTAAAAACTGTTCAAAATACGATACTTGGTTCTTTCTCATCGGTTAGAACATGTGACCATTGTGCGGGAACAGGAAAGATTATTGCAAACCCTTGCCCAGAATGTAAAGGAAGAGGAACAACTAGAAAACAAAGAAAAATAAAAGTATCAATTCCAGTTGGAATTGACAATGGACAAGTAATTTCTTTAAGAGGCGAAGGTGAGCCAGGTTTAAGAGGTGGCGGACCAGGTGATTTGTATATTACAGTAAGCGTAAAGCCACATTCTGTGTTTACAAGAAAAGGCGATAGCATTTTCTGCAATGTACATGTTTCTTTCCCACAGGCTGCATTGGGTGCAATTATATCTGTGCCTACATTAAATGGTAATGTGGAATATGACTTACCTGAAGGTACTCAAACAGGTTCAATATTTACTTTGAAAGGCAAAGGAATAAAAAATATTAACGGTAGAAATGTTGGGGATTTATATTTTACTATTATAATAGATGTGCCAAAGAAATTAAATAATTCTCAACGAGAACTATTAAGAGAATTTGCTAAAATAAGTGGCGAAAAATTTGAAGAAGGCAGAAGAAAAAATTTCTTCAAATAATGGAGGCAAAAATGGCTACATTTTATGTAAAAAACGAACAAATTAATGAAAAAATCGTTACAATAACGGGAAGCGATGTTAATCATATAAAAAATGTGTTGAGATTTAATTTAGATGATGTTATTGATGTTTGTGACGAAAATGGTGTAAAATACAAAGCGAGAATTGAAAAATACACAAGCGCAGGAGAAGTTTTGTGTGAGATAGAAAGCGTTGTAGAAAAAAGCACAGAAACGCTATACGAAGTTACTTTATTTCAGGGTATTCCAAAGAGTGATAAAATGGAACTAATTGTACAAAAAGGTACAGAAGTTGGGATATCTCGTTTTGTGCCAGTTCAAATGTCAAGGTCTATCGCTAAAATAAATGATACTAACGAGCAAAAAAAGTTAGAAAGATGGAACAAAATCGCAAATGAAGCGTCAAAACAGTGTGGTAGACAAAAAGTTCCGCTCGTAGATAAGACGATTAATTTTGAAAATATCATTGAAAATATTTCAAAATATGATATAGTATTAGTGCCGTATGAAAATGAACTAAATATAAATATAAAACAAGTTTTGAAAAATTTTAAAAGAAATAATATTGCAAGTATAGCTGTTATAATTGGTCCAGAAGGTGGATTTTCAGATAGTGAGATAGATTTACTAAAAAGAAACGGTGCAAGTATATGTACGCTTGGCCCTAGAATTCTTAGAACTGAAACTGCCGGAATTGCAACGGTTTCAATGGTTAATTATGAATTTGAGCTATGAAAGTAAGGAAAGGTAAGAAAGATGAATTACACAGAAAAAAATAAATTAGCAGATAAATTATGTGGTATTGGTATAATGCTAATATTTGTTGAAATTTGCATTAGCATGGTTAAAAAGATGTGCGTTGATGCAATGTATGCTAGAAATGTTATGGGCATTATAGGCTATACTGTTGGTGGTATATTTTTACTAATTTCTGTAATTTTATACATAATGGCGTATAAAAAAAGCTCTGCTTCTAAAGCCGTATGGGCAACAGAAGTTGCAGTTTTAGCTTTTACAGTTCCATTTATGGTTCACATTTATGTATTTTCTAAGTCTGATATATTAAGAAGTATTCCGGTGCAACACGCTTGGTTACCATTTCTTTTATACTATATTGGAAAAGCTGTTTATGTATTTGTTGTAGCAAACAATAAGAGCAAAGTTAAGAGAAAGAAAAAATAAAAAAAGAAAAGAGAATAATATATGATAAAAAGCATGACGGGCTATGGTAGTGGTAAGTTTTTAAATGATGGTAGAGAGTATACCGTAGAGATAAAAACTGTTAATCATAGGTATAGTGATGTAACTATAAAGATGCCTAGATATTTGATTTTTTTAGAGGATAGATTAAGACAATATATTTTGCAATTTATCCCAAGAGGAAAAACAGATGTATTTATTTCTTTGGTTAATATGAGTGATAAAGGCAGGAGCATAAAAATTGACAAACAACTTGCAGCACGATATATCGAAGAAATGAAAAACTTGGTTAGCGAATATGGTGTAATTGATGATATTACTGCCACATCTATAATGAGAATGCCAGATATTTTATGCGTTGAAAACGAGTCTGATGAATCGCTATATTGGGAAGAACTAAAACAAACTGCAGATATAGCAATAAAAAATATACTAGATGCAAGAACAAATGAAGGTGAGCGCCTTAAGGCAGATATAGAAAGCAGACTTTTAAATATTGAAAAAAATATTTCATATGTCGAAGCTCGTTCAGATACTTTAGTTGATGAATATAAAAAGAAACTTGAAGCTAGATTAAAAGAGTTAGAAGCTACAAGTTTGATTGATGAAAATAGATTAGGTGCTGAATTAGTATTGTACGCTGATAAAACAAGTATTTGCGAAGAAGTCACTAGATTAAAAAGTCATATTGTTTCGTTTAGACAATTCTTGGAGAATAACGATAATAAACCAATAGGAAAGAAAATAGACTTTTTAGTTCAAGAGATGAATAGAGAGGTAAATACAATTGGTTCAAAAGCAAATTGTTTAGATATTACTAAGTATGTTGTAGACACGAAAAATGAAATTGAAAATATTCGTGAACAAATACAAAATATCGAATAAATAAAATAAAGGAGAGAGTGTTATGAAGTTTATAAATATTGGTTTTGGAAACATCGTATCTGCTCATAGACTTATTGCGATAGTTAGTCCGGAGTCTGCTCCGATTAAAAGAATAGTTCAAGATGCAAGAGATAATGGAAAGCTTATCGATGCGACTTATGGTAGAAGAACGAGGGCTGTTATTATTATGGATAGCGAACATGTAATATTATCAGCTGTTCAACCAGAAACAGTTGCAAATAGGTTAGATAAAGATACTACTGATGATACAGTAGATAGTGTGGAATAATTATAGAAGGAGGAATAGTAATGATTATAAAACCATCAATGACATCTTTATTAAATAAGGTGCCAAGCAAATATTCTTTGGTTGTTGGAACAGCAAAAAGAGCAAGACAGATTGCACAAGGAAGTCCTAAGCTTACTAATGCAAAAATGGAGTCAGATGTAACAACCGCAGCAATCGAAATTGACGAAGAGAAAATAACAGTTAGTAAATAGTTTTGATGATGTTGAGAGGTGAGAATGTTAATACTTATCTCTCATATTTTATTTATAGGGAAGTTTTTCTTTCCTACTTGTACATATTCTTTATACAAGGGAGGTTTTTCAAATATGAAAAAACATATAATTTCAATAACAGGAGATTTAGCTAGTGGCAAAACAACTGTAACTAAAATGATTGCGGATGAATTAAATTTTGTAATATATAAAAATGGAGAATATTTTAGAAAGCTTGCATTAGAACACAACATGAATGTAACAGAATTTAATAAATATGTTGAAGCACATCCAGAAATTGATAGGCAAATTGAACTTAGTGCGACTAAGTTTGCAGAAGAAAATGATAATATAATAATTGATGCTAGACTAGGGTGGTATTCAGTTCCTGAATCTTATAAAATATATTTGAAAGTAGATATTGACGAATCTGCTAAAAGAGCTTTTGGAGATGAAAATAGAAAGGCAACTGAGAATTTTGCAACTGTTGAAGAATATAAAGAAGATTTGAAAAAAAGATACAATTTAGAAAACGATAGATATTTTAAATTATATGGCATTAGAAAAAATGATATGAACAATTATGATTTAGTTGTAGATACAACTAATATTACGCCAGAAGAGGTCAAAAACATAATAATTAATGGCTACAAAGAATGGCTAGAAAAACATTAGATAAAAGGGAGAAGAAGATGGGGTTATTTAGTAAAATTTTTGGTGATTATAGTGAAAAAGAAATAAAAAAGATTAGACACTATGTAGATGAAATTAATGCATTAGAACCAAACATGCAAAAATTAAGTGATGAAGAATTGAAAAACAAAACAGCTGAGTTTAAAGAAAGATTAAAAAATGGTGAAACTTTAGACGATATTTTAGTCGAGGCTTTTGCAGTTGTTAGAGAAGCATCAGTAAGAGTTTTTGGCAAAAGGCCTTTTGATGTGCAATTATTAGGCGGTATAATTTTGCACCAAGGTAGAATTGCTGAAATGAAAACAGGTGAAGGAAAAACATTAACAGCAACGCTTCCACTATATTTAAATGCGTTAGAAGGAAAAGGAGCATATCTTGTAACGGTAAATGATTATCTTGCCAAATCGCAAGGTGAAGAAATGGGCAAGTTATACAATTTCTTGGGCATGACACTTGGAATAATAACTCATGATATAAACGGAGCTGAAAAGAAAGCTGCTTATGATGCCGATATAACTTATGGAACAAATAATGAATTTGGATTTGACTATTTGAGAGATAACATGGCAATTCAAAAAAGCCAAGTTGTACAAAGAAATTTTAATTATGCAATCGTAGACGAAATAGATAGTATACTAATTGATGAAGCTCGTACTCCGCTTATAATATCTGGTCAGGCCGACAAAGCAAACGAACTATACAAAACAGCTGATAGATTTGTAAAAAGACTAAAAGCTAAAGTTATTGCAAAGTCAGATGATAAAAAATCAGAAGATGATGACGATAGCAAGTATGACTATATAGTTGACGAAAAAGCACACACAGCTACACTTACAGAATCTGGAACAAAGAAAGCAGAAAGAGAATTTGGCGTAGAGAATTTATCCGATATAGATAATATAACATTATTACATCATATAACTCAGGCGTTGAGAGCAAATGGTGTAATGCATAAAGATAAAGATTACATTGTAAAAGATGGGGAAGTTTTAATCGTTGATGAACATACAGGAAGAATAATGTATGGAAGAAGATATAGCGAGGGGCTACATCAAGCAATAGAAGCAAAAGAAAATGTTCAAATTGCAAATGAGAGTAAAACTTTAGCAACAATTACATTCCAAAATTATTTCAGAATGTTTGCAAAACTTGCAGGAATGACTGGTACAGCTATGACAGAAGAAGAAGAATTTAGAGAAATTTATAAACTTGATGTTGTAGCAATTCCTACAAATAAACCTATGATTAGAGTAGACCATAATGATGTAGTGTATAAGTCTGAAAGAGAAAAATTAAGAGCTGTTGTTGCAGATATTAAAGAAAGCCATGCAAAAGGTCAACCAGTGCTAGTTGGTACAGTTACTGTTGAAAAGTCAGAACACTTAAGTGAGTTACTAAAAAAAGAGGGTATAAAGCATGAAGTACTAAATGCAAAATACCATGCTAAAGAAGCTGAAATTGTAGCTCAAGCTGGAAAATATGGAGCAGTAACAATTGCTACTAATATGGCAGGTAGAGGTACTGATATATTATTAGGCGGAAATACAGAAGCTTTAGCCAAATGCGAATTAAGAAAGCAGGGCGTTTCAGAAGAAGATATAATGAATGCAGTAAGCTTAAATGAAACAACCGATGAAAAAATATTAATGCTTAGAGATCATTATAAGCACATCTATGAAAAATTAGACGAAAATGTAAAAGCTGAAAGAGAAAAAGTAATTGAAGCTGGCGGACTAAAAATAATAGGAACAGAAAGACACGAATCACGAAGAATAGATAATCAGTTAAGAGGTCGTAGTGGAAGACAAGGCGATATAGGTGAATCTAGATTTTATATTTCTTTCGAAGACGACTTAATGCGTTTATTTGGTGCAGAGAGAATGCAATTATTAGTACAAAGCATGCCAGATGATATGCCAATTGAAATGAAAATGATGACAAGTGCAATTGAAACGGCACAAAAGAATGTTGAAGGCAGAAACTTTGGAATAAGAAAACATGTATTGCAATTTGACGATGTAATGAATAAACAAAGAGAAAAGATTTATAGCGAAAGAAATCAAGTGCTTGCAGGTATCGACATGAAAGAAAGCGTTTTAAAAATGCTTAGCAATACTGTAGAAAACATTGTAGACATGTATACTAATTTAGAAACTGGCGAAATTGATAAAGTAGAATTGCAAAAGCATATTCAAAAAGTTTTTGATGTTGAATGCAACATAGAAAAAGAAAATGAAACGAAAATAAAAGAAGAGCTTAATAATTTAGTTCAAGAAAAGTATAGCGAAAAAGAAGCTGAAATTGGTGAAGAACCTTTAAGAAACTTTGAAAGATATGTAATTTTAAAATCGGTTGATGCTAGATGGATGGATCATATAGATGCAATGGAACAATTAAAACAAAGCGTAAACTTAAGAGCATATGGTCAAAGAGATCCTGTTACAGAATTTAAATATGAAAGTTATGATATGTTTAATGAAATGACAGCAAACATAGAAGAAGATGT
>CAZRQF010000038.1:0-9324 GCA_964602275.1 uncultured Eubacteriales bacterium | reverse complement strand
CAACAGAAAAAGGCAGGCAAGAGGGTGAAAGTCGAGGAATAAAACTTGGCGAAAAAATAGGCGAAAAGCGTGGCAAAGAAATAGGAGAGAAGAAAGCTAAGTTATCAACCGCTAAAAAGTTGAAGGAAAATGGCGTAAGTGTTGATATTATAGTTGCATCAACTGGATTAACCAAAGAAGAAGTTGAAAAATTATAGTTTTTTGCTTTGAAAATTTTGGCAATAACAATAAAAATATAAATAAAAACCAAATCAACTTTTTTGCATAGTATATACAAAGGAGTTGATTTTTTTGTATATATTTCTTCTTGAATTGTTTATTTGGTCGTTTGCGATATATGGTTTTGTGATATTTTTTTATGAGTTACTTATAGATGTACTTAGCATGATAATTGCTTTTGCTAGAAGTCTTAGAAATAAGCAAAAAATGAAAAAACAGTTGCATTTTTAAAGCAATAAAAATTATTTTACACTTTGTTCGCTTTTTATTTCACAAAAATAATGTATAATATATATTACAAAAAATGCTATTAGAGGAGAAAAAATGGAAATCAAAGGGCAAGTTGATGAAATTGTATGTTTTTAAATAGCTTTTATAAAAGAGGTGTGAATGATGAAAATTGAAGAAATAAAAAATAATTCAATGACTATTAAATATCAAAATACAGATAATGTTGTGGAAGACATATGTTCTATTATTGAATCGGCACAAAACTATGCATATCAATCAGTAAATGTTGCTTTAGTAGAAAGAAATTGGCTTATTGGTTATAGAATTGCAGAAGAAGAGTTGAAAGGTGAAAATAGAGCAAACTATGGAACAGAAATATTAAAAAAATTATCTAATGAGTTGAAAAGAGAATATGGTAAAGGATTTGAATTAAGAAATTTATACTATTTTTTACAATTTTACAAAACTTTTCCAAACATTTTGCATTCAGTGAATGCAAAATCAAATACAATATTATCTTGGACTCATTACAAAATATTGTTGCAAGTAGAAGATGAAAAAGCACGAGAATGGTACGAGAAAGAAACCGCAGAACAAACATGGAGCGTAAGAACATTACAAAGAAATATATCATCGCAATACTATTATAGATTATTAAAATCACAAGTAAAAGAACCTGTTATTGAAGAAATGAAAGATAAAAACAAAGAACATTATTTGATGGATAAGCTAGAATTTATAAAAAATCCGTTAATTGCAGAATTTTTGGGTTTTTCATTAGAAGACACTTATACGGAAACGGAGCTTGAAACGAGCATAATAAGTAATTTGCAAAAATTTTTAATGGAGCTTCGGAAAAGGTTATGCATTTGTAGAAAGACAACAACATATTCGCACAGAAAAAGGCGATTATTTTATTGATTTAGTCTTTTATAATTATATTTTAAAATGTTTCGTATTAATCGATTTAAAAACTAATCAGGTAACTCATCAAGATATAGGGCAAATGGACATGTATGTAAGAATGTATGATGAATTAAAAAGAGCAAAAGATGATAATCCAACAATTGGAATTTTGCTTTGTACGGATACGGATGCAGATGTGGCAAGATATTCTATATTAAATGGTAATGAACAACTTTTCGCAACTAAATATAAAATATATTTGCCAACAGAAGAAGAACTTAAGGCGGAAATTGAGAGCCAAAAGGCTATATTTGAAATACAGCAACAAGAGGAAAAAAATAATAATGTATAATATATATTACAAAAAATGCTATTAGAGGAGAAAAAATGGAAATCAAAGGGCAAGTTGATGAAATTGTATATACAAATGAAGAAAATGGTTATACGGTATGTAGTGTTGAGCTAGAAGATGAAACATTAGTTACTGCGGTACGGATATATGCCTTTTATTTCGACGGGCGATGTTGTAATGCTTTATGGCAAAATGGTTACGCATAGCACTTATGGTGAGCAATTTAAAGTTGACACTTTTGAAAAGCTTATGCCAGTTTCGACAAGGGAGATAGAAAAATATCTAGGTAGCGGAATAATTAAAGGCGTTGGTCCTGTAACGAGTAAGAAAATTATTGATAAATTTGGCGATAATGCGATTTATATATTAAGATTTGAACCATATAAATTGGCTGAAATAAACGGAATTACGAGTGCAAAGGCTACACAAATTTCAGAAGAATTTAATAAACAATGGGAGTTGTGGCAAATTGTAATTTTTCTTCAAAAGTATGGTATTGGTGCGACAAACGCTGCAAGAGTATATAAAGAATACGGGATTAATGCGATAGACAAAATCGAAGAAAATCCATATTCTCTGTTGTCTATTTTATATGGCGTAGATTTTAAGACAATCGACAAAATGGCGATTAGCTTGGGCATAGATTATGATTCTAATTTTAGAATTGCTAGTGGAATAAAATATGCACTATCTACAAGTTCGAGAAATGGAAATACATGTGTTTTGAAACAAAATGTACTAGAATATGTGTCTAATATATTAGGTGTCGAAAAAGAGCTTGTTGACAATGAAATAAGTGCGTTATTAATTTCTAAAGAACTATATGTAGAAGACGAGAAACTATTTTTAAAAAGTTATTTTGAAGCAGAAGAAAGCGTTGCTCAACGATTACTTATGATGTGCAATGACAGCGTAAAAATTTATCATAGTTTAGCAGATAAAATTTCTGTAACGGAGAAAAAATTAGGTATAAATTTGTCGGAAGAGCAAAGAAAAGCTGTGGAAACAATCTTTAAAAATAAAGTTACAATAATAACTGGTGGACCGGGTACTGGTAAGACAACAATAATTAAGACAGCAATTACTATAATGCAAAAAGAAGGGCTTGATGTAGCTCTTTGTGCACCAACAGGAAGAGCGGCAAAACGAATAACTGAAACAACAGGTGAAGAAGCAAAAACTTTACATAGATTGCTTGAGCTTGGAAAAACTGAAGAAGACGAAATTTCGCTTAATTACAGCGTTGCAAAGATAGATAAAGATGTTGTAATTGTTGACGAAATGTCTATGGTTGACATTGTATTGATGCACTTTTTGTTAAAAGGTTTATTTGATAAAACTAGACTTGTGCTAATTGGCGATAGTGACCAGCTTCCATCAGTTGGACCGGGCAATGTATTAAAAGACTTAATTGAAAGTGACATGATACCAACTGTAAAGCTTACGAATATTTATAGACAAGCTGCAGAGAGCAATATAATAACAAATGCACATATGATTAATAATGGCGAGATGATAGACTTATCTAAAAAAGATGGAGATTTCTTCTTTTTAAGGGCCAACGACATTGTAAATCAAATAGGTAACTTAACAAGTGAAAGACTTGCAAATTACGGTAACTATGATTCTATACAGGATATTCAGGTGTTGACACCAACTAAAAAAGGCGATGCCGGAACTAAAAATTTAAACAAAGAATTACAAAAAGTTTTAAATCCTGCAAAGACTACCAAGAAAGAAAAAAGTTATGGCGATGTTGTTTTTAGAGAAGGCGATAAAGTCATGCAAATAAAAAATAATTATGATATGTGTTGGGAGAGCATAGACCGAAGCAATTATGGCACAGGTATCTTTAATGGAGATATGGGAAGAATAACAAAAATTATCGATGACAATATAGAAGTCGTTTTTGATGATGAAAAACTTGTAAAATACGATGCATCTAACATTGAAGAACTTGAACATGCATATGCAATTACTATTCATAAAAGTCAAGGAAGTGAGTTTCCGGTTGTTGTTATGCCGATTGTAAGTGGACCTCCAATGCTATATACTAGAAATCTATTATATACTGGAGTTACTAGAGCAAAAGAGCTTTTAGTAATTGTGGGACTTGAAAACATGGTACAATTTATGATAAATAATTCGAATATAAAGCAAAGAATTACAGGACTTAAATATAAATTGGAAAAATATATGCAAATTTTTAATAAAGTGTGATATAATGTAAATGTGCTTTTGAAAAAGAGGTGGGAGTTTGAAAAAAAGTTTAGTTGGAATGTTAATAGCTACTGTGATGTTATCATCGGTTTCGCTTGCGTATACTGACATAGAAGACCATTGGGCTAAAAAAAATATAGAAAGTTTATCTAGAATAAATGTTATAAAAGGTTACTCGGATGAAACTTTTAGACCTGATGAATACATTACTAGAGCGGAGCTTGTTACAATAGTTAATAGGTTACTTAAAAATACAAATCAAAGTTATAAATATATTCCAGATGTTTTGTCTAGTGAGTGGTATTCAGAAGAAATTAGAAAGGCGATATATTCTGGCATAATTCAAGGAAACGAAAGCGGATTAGTCAGACCTAACGATTATGTAACACGAGAAGAAGCGGTGTTGATTTTGCAAAGAGCGTTTGTGAAAGCATTGCCTGCATATAACACTTTTTCGTACAAGGATATTTTAAGTGTATCGAGTTGGTCAAAAGAAGCTTTTTATACTTTTATGAATTTAGGTTATATATCAGGTTATGAAGATAACACGGTTAGACCAAAAGATAACATAACAAGAGCGGAAATTGTTAAGTTAATAAATAATATTTTCGCAGATGTTATTTTCTTAGGAGAATATGATGGGGAAATACATGGTAACTTATTAGTAAGTGGCGAAAAAATAACATTAAGCAATTTAATTGTAAATGGTGATTTGGTAGTGACCGAAGGTACAAATGGAAGCTTAAATCTTAATAATGTTGCTATATATGGCAATTTAATACTTAGAACTCCAATGAACATAAACACTAGAAAGGTAAAAGTCACAGGCGAAATTGTAAATTTATATGAAAATATAAACGCTCAAACAGAAAACATTTATGAAAATGCCAAATATGGTATAAAATTTTCTATGCCTGAAAATGGTACAGTGTTAGAAGTTGATGACTCTACCAAAAGAGTTGATTATAGCAAAGATAACTTGGTAACGCTTAGAATTACTAAGTCTGACGATTTACATTTTGTATCTTTTAATGATGCACTTAAAAAAGAGAAAAAAAGATATGCATTGATATATAACGAATTAAAATCTGGCAAAATCGGGCTTGCGAAATACGCTATTTGCGGTTCTGCAAAAGATTCGTATTTTGTATTTATAAAACGAGATGATGTTGAATATGTTATGTATTTTTATAACATTGATGACTATAATGTTGTAGATAATTTAGTAAACAGCATAGAATTATACGATGGCGAATTAATACATCCGCATGAACTAAAAGTATACAGAAATCCTGGGCTATACTTGAAGTTTTCGTATTTAGATTATGTCGGCGTTGATGATTCGTATAATACTGGTAATATATTTGAAGGCGATTCATATTTTAAATTCTTTATTCAAGTAAATAATGTTACGGATATGTCAAAATATTCGCTTGAAGATTTGAAAATACTTTTAAGAGCTATGGAAAGCAGTAATGCCGAGATATTATCTAGTAAGAGTAAGAATGTATATCAATATGAGGCAATAGAATTTACAGTTAAGGAAGAAGAAAAAATATCAAAATCGTTATATGTAATAATTGAAACTAAGCTATATCATTTCATATTTGTTGGAGATGAAGACAAAATGAATTCAATTGGTATAGATATATATAACGATATAGTTAATACAATAGAATTTTAAAGATTAAGGGGGCAATCTTTTAAAAAATGAAAGGAGGCTCTCTTTTTATGTTAAATAAAATAATTGAGCTAATATATCCAAATGTTTGCGGATTTTGTAATAAAATAATAAGTGAAGAATATACTTGCAAAAGTTGCAAAGAAAAATTACAATATATATATGAAAGTGAGAAACAGCATGTTTCCGTAAATGATAATTTTGAAGTGCTTATATGTGCATACAAATATAAAGGCATTGTGCGAAACAAGATTTTAGAATATAAATTTAAAAACAAAAAATATTTATATCGTTCACTTTCTGAAAGATTGCAAAAATTATTACAAGGATATGAAAATGAAATAGATTATATCATACCAGTTCCAATACATATAAAAAGGTATTTTGAGCGTGGATATAATCAAAGCGAATTGGTAGCAAAAATTCTTTCTAGAAATTTTAATAAAAGAATGCTTAAAAATGTAATTGTAAAAACGAAAAACACAAAACCACAAAGTTTGCTTACAGCATCTAAGAGAAAAAGGAATGTAATTGGTGCATACAAAGTAAAAAAATCGAAGCTTATACATGGTAAAACAATTCTTTTAATAGATGATATCTATACTACGGGTGCTACGGTAAATGAATGTGCAAAAGGTTTAAAAGAAAATGGTGTAAAGAAAATAATTGTTGCAACAATAGCAAAAGCTACGGCAGAAAATCATGTAGCCAAGGAGGAAGTAAAATGGATGAATTAGTAGAAAGTATATTAGACTACATCAGAAAACCATACACTGACCATGCGATTATGATTAATGGTGAATGGGGAAGCGGTAAAACATACTTTTGGAATAATAAAGTAAGAAACAAAATCGAATCAATAGAAATAAACGGAAAAAGATATAGAACAATTTATATGTCGCTATATGGAATATCAAATTTGGATGATATAAGTAAAAAAATATTTATAGAAATGAACCCAAATTTGAATAAATCTATAACAAAGATATTGAATAGTAGAAACATGTCAAGTATACCTGAATATGTAAAAACTGGTATAGATATGGCAAATTCTTTTGGATTTATGCAACAAAATGAAAAGGTAGACTATTCTAAGTTTTTTGAAATAGACGATAAAGTATTGTGCTTTGATGACCTAGAAAGAGCAAATGTTGATGTTATTGATGTTCTTGGATATATCAATAACTTTGTAGAGCATGACCATATAAAGACTATAATAATATGTAACGAAAAAGAACTTTCTAAAAAGTTAAAAAGTACAAATGTAGAAATGAAAACATTTATAGCTACATACATATTAAATCATGAAGGCAAAATTAAACCTGAAGAAAAGCATGATGAAGACCTTGAAAATGATGAGTTAGAAGATAAGCCAATGGTTGAGCTAATAGAAGATAAAATTGAGCATATCTTCGATAAAGCTAACGACTATGAAAGAATAAAAGAAAAGTTAATTGGAGAAACTTTCGAATATGTGCCAGAATTTAATTACATTATTAATGGTTTATTAATGAGATATGAATCTAACCAACAATTGATTCAGTTTTTACGCAAGAATTCGGCACTTATTGTGCAAACTTTTAATAGAAGCGGTACAAGAAACTTAAGAATTTTAAAGCATGCATTAAATGATTTCCAAAAGATTTTTGAAACAACTAAGAAGTATTATGCGGATGTTCCAGAAATAGTTTTAAAATCACTACTAATATTTACAATTGCGGTATCGTTTGAAATAAAAGCGGGTAAAGTAACAAAAGACAAATTAAAAGATATCAATTCATTAGAAGAGTATAAAACAATTTTAGTTGCATCAAAACTTATGAAAGACAACAGACAATTTTATATAAAGGAGTTTGACAACAATTATTATTTTACATTCAAAACAGATTATAGATTTTTTAAATTTGTTGAACATTATGTAAGAACTAGAATATTTGATATGAAAATATTTAGAGATGATTTAGAAAACATAGTGTCACAAGAATCAAAAGGCAAAATGCCAAGCTATAAGAGATTACTTACAGAAGACTATTGGAAAATAGAAGACTCTGATTTTAATACAGTAGTAACAGAAACATTAGAAGACATAAAGGCAGGCAAATTGCAATTAGCAGAATATTTAAAATTATATGTAATATTTAATTTCTTTATACAAAAAGGATTACTTGATATAGACCAAGAATATTTAAAACTTACATTTATAAATGGAATGAATGTTGCCGCTGCAAACTCTAAATATTGTAAAAACATAGATGGATATTTAGACGGATTAAATATAGAAGAAGCGGATGAAAATATACAATACATTTTTGAACACTTTAATAACTTAAATCTACAGACGAAAGAAAAAGAATACATAGACATATCAAAAGAATTATTTGAAATGATTCCAGACAGAATGGAAAAATTAAGTGAAGTATTTGCAGAAAAGCATTTGGATATACCAATAATGAAATACTACAACATGAACACATTGTTTGAGAGAATGTTACTTCTTGAAAATGAAGACCTAGTATTACTTAAAGAATTATTTGTAGCAAGATATTCCAAAGTATCAGATATAGAAAACGAAGATAGAAATATTAGACTTTTAAAACAAACAATGGAAGAATATATGAGAGGCAAAGTGCCAACAATAAAATTAGTCTTGATAGAAGAATTTATAAAAGTGTTGGATAAAATTTTATTAGAAGTAAAGCCAGTAAAAAGAGGCAGAGGAAGAAGAAAAAAAGTAGTTGAAGAATAAAATGAAAAAAGAATATCATAGAAAGTGATATTCTCAAAGTGTTGACAAAGTCCATGAAAAAATCATGGACTTTGCCATTTCTAATAAAAAACACATTTGTAGGGGTCGGCGTCCTCGACGACCCGTTTTGAAAAATTTAAACATTTGCCAAAGCAAAATTTTTTGTTTTCACTAGATGTCCGCTTGCGACAATTTCTAATAAAAATATACGCTCACTCCGTAAACCGCTTTGCTCAAAACTGCGTTCGCTATATTTTTTAAGAAATTGTATGCTTCGCTCCCAAAATCGTTCAAACAAAAAATGTTTGCTTTGTCTTGCATTTTTTGTTTTGTAAATTGTATAATAAAACTAGTCAAAAATTCTCAAGTAAAACTTAAGCAAATTTGACTAGTTTTTTTCTATTGAAATATTTTTAGATAAAAGTTATACTAAAAATATAAAATAGTATTTTGGGAGAGATGGCAAATGAAAAATAATAAAGGTGTTACATTGGTTTCTGTAATTGTAATTTTAATTGTAATAATAATAATTGCTTCTGTTAGTATAGTTGGTGGAAGTGGCTTGATTATTGAATCTAAAGAACATGTTAAAGAAGAAAATTTAATAGCTGTAAAAGATGCTATTAGAAGAAAACAGACGGAGGTTAGCATGTCGGGCGTTTTGACTCCTGGTGGTGCTACATATGTTGGACTTAAAAATCCTGTGGTTGGAAGAGCGGAAAATGGCACAGAGTTATATGCAGGAGAAGATTGGTATTTGCTTGAAGAAAATGATTTGAAAGAATTAGGAATTGAAACAGATGATACAAAATATATAGTAAATTACAAGTTAGAAGCTGTTTTAGCAGTTGATGGAGAGTATGCTGGTACTTTATATGAAGAAATAGTAAAACTTTCAAATTAAATAAAAAATCAGGAATTTGGAGAGTATCCTTATTCCTGATTTTTTAATATTTTGAAATGTCTACT
>CAZRQF010000037.1:0-9694 GCA_964602275.1 uncultured Eubacteriales bacterium | reverse complement strand
GGAATGGATATACCATTTGAAACTTTCTTAGGTTTTGATGGGGATAAAGAACCCGATATAGACTTAAACTTTTCAGGAGAATATCAGGCAAAAGCACATAGATATACAGAAGTTATTTTTGGAAAGGGTACTACTTTTAAAGCGGGTACAATAGGCACGATAGCTGATAAAACAGCTTATGGATATGTAAAAAAATATTATGAAGAACGAAATATTCCAATTAATAATGCAGAGGTTTTAAGAGAAGCGGTAGGATGTACTGGCGTAAAGAGAACTACTGGACAGCACCCAGGTGGAATTATAGTAGTTCCAATAGGAAATGAAATATATGAATTTTGTCCTGTTCAGCACCCTGCTGACGACCCTAATTCGGATATTATTACAACACATTTTGACTATCACTCAATAGATCAAAACTTACTAAAACTAGATATATTAGGTCATGATGATCCTACAATTATAAGAATGTTGCAAGACTTAACTGGAATAGATCCAAAAACTATTCCGCTTGACGATAAAGAAACAATGTCAATATTTAGTTCAACAGATGCTCTTGGAGTTACAAAAGAGCAAATTCACTCAGAAGTTGGAACTTTTGGAGTGCCAGAATTTGGTACGAAATTTGTTAGAGGCATGCTAGTTGATACAAAACCAACCAAATTTGAAGAGCTGCTTAGAATATCAGGATTATCTCATGGTACAGATGTGTGGCTAAACAATGCCCAAACATTAATTGAAGAAGGAACTATAAAATTGGAAGATGCGATATGTACAAGAGATGACATCATGATTTACTTAATAAAGCAAGGCTTGCCGCCGAAGCCATCATTTAAGATAATGGAAAGTGTGCGTAAAGGTAGAGGATTAAGCGAAGAACAAGAAGCTTTAATGCGAGAAAATGATGTGCCGGAATGGTATATAGCATCATGCAAAAAAATAAAATATATGTTCCCGAAAGCTCATGCTGCAGCGTATGTAACAATGGCATTTAGAATTGCTTGGTTTAAAGTTCATATACCAGAGGCATATTACACAGCATTTTTCTCAGTAAGAGCAGATGAGTTTGACAGCGAAATAATGATACACGGAAAAGATCGTGTAATTGCAAAGATGCGTGAACTAGATGCACAAGGTAATGCGATATCGGCAAAAGATAAAAATATGTATTCAATCCTTGAAATTGTGCTTGAAATGTATGAAAGAGGATATAAGTTTTTAGATATTGATTTGTATAAATCACATGCTACAAAATTTTTATTAGAAGATGGTGCAATAAGACCGCCACTAAATAGCATAGGCGGACTTGGTACAGTTGCTGCTCAAAGCATTCAAGTAGCAAGAGAAAAAGATGGAAAGTTTATGTCTGTTGAAGAATTAAAACTTAGAGCTGGAATTGGAAAATCAACGGCAGAATTACTGCAAAAAGCAGGTTGCTTAAAAGGAATGATGGAGAGCAATCAAATGAGTTTATTCGCAATGTAAAAAATTATATTTGCAATATACGAAAATATGGTATAATAGTATTAGCAGTACGAAAGATATGGAGGTTTTCATATGTTTGAAGTTACATGGTTAGACAATATAATAAATGCAATATTAAATCCAATAATGAAAATAATAGAGGCAGTGATTGGCTTTGTATTGGGGTCTAGAGTGTTAACAGTGCTTATATTTGTTATGTTTATGACATGGCTAGGCTATTACATTATGAAAGTAGATAAGAGATATGCAAAAGAAGACAAACGCAGAGTGAGAGAAAGAACACTTTTACTTATTGCATTAGTGGGTGGCTCTTTAGGTATGTACATAGGAATGTATAAATTTAAACACAAGACATTGCATAAAAAATTTACTATTGGTGTACCAGTTATAATGTTAATACAGCTGGCATATGTAGTATACTTAATAACAACTAATATAATAGTAAAATAAAAGGAGGAATTGTTATGAATATTAAAGTAACAGGAAGAAATATTGAAATTACAGATTCAATAAGAGAGTATGTTGAAAAGAGAGTTGAAAGACTTGAAAAATTTGAAGGAAAAAATACAGAAATTAATGTAGTTTGTAGTGTAGAAAGAGAAGAACAAATTGTAGAAATGCAAGTAAAATATGAAGGCGAATTTATAAGAATAGAAGAAAGAAATAATGACTTATACGCTTCAATTGACTTAGCATTAGACAAAGTTGAAAGACAAATGCGTAAAGAAAAAGAAAAAAGAACTGCCAAAAACGGAAGAAATACATCATTTAAAGAGAAATTTATGAATGTGTTTAATCATGCAGAAGTTGAAAATGCTGGTGAAGTTACAAAAACAATGTGCTACGAAATAAAACCAATCACAGTAGAAGATGCGAAATTAAAATTAGAAGAAAATGGCGATATGTTTTTAGCATTTGTAAATGCAGAAACTAACGAAGTAAATGTAATTTATCAAAGAGGCGATGGAAGTTTTGGAATAGTTATTCCAGAATAAAAAAGCCAAAAATTGTTACGAGTAAAAAATAAAAATTAGTACATCATATATATTGAAAAGAGGACATCTTTTCAGAATATATGATGTATTTTTTGCTTTTGGAGTAAAAAATACATCGTGAAAAAATATGACGGAGGTGAACAAAATGGCAAAATCAAACAAGCATGAAGTTCCAGAAGCAAAAGAAGCTATGAACAAATTTAAAATGGAAGTTGCAAATGAAGTAGGTGTTAACTTAAAGCAAGGATATAATGGTGACTTAACATCAAGACAAGCAGGTACAGTTGGTGGAAACATGGTAAAGAAATTAATTCATCAAGCAGAATCTCAAATGAAATAACAAAACCTATAATAATAGAAAGAAAGTGGTGAAAACTACTTTCTTTTTTTAGATGTAGAAAAGTAAAAAATGTATTAAAATTAATACAAATGAAAAGTTGACATAATTTTGTAAAAAACTATTGATTTTTTTTCTATTTTATGGTAACATAATCTTGGTAGTGCGAAATGCACAATGAGAATTTTATAAATATGTAAATAAATCTTAGGAGGGTTTAATTATGAGTAATTTAAAAGGTAAAGTATCATTATTATTAGTTATGATTTTAATGATGACTGCAATTCTACCAGTATTTACTGTTAATGCTGCTACAGAGCTTATGACTTTAAAAGCATCAAAAGATGGTAGTAATTTAGCAAATAACACAATAATTACTGTAAACGCAGGTGATACAAACAAAAAAATTGATGTATCAGTTGATGTTTCTAGCACAACAAATTTAGTAATTTATTACTGCTGGGATAAAGGAGAACTAAAAGTTGCTTCTACTGGTAGTAAAACAGCTACAGTTTCAATACCAAACTTTGAAGCAGGTTCAAGACATATATTACAACTTGAAGCTGTAATTAATGACAATGCAAACGGATTAGTTGGAAATTCAAACATCATAGCATTAGGAATTCAAATGGGCGAAGGTACAACTTCATCAACAACAATATCAACTTCACTAAAAAATGGTTCAACAACACTTTCAACATCTAAAAATAATGAAATTGCTGTTGGAACAAACTTAACATTAAAAGCTACAAGCAATAAAACAATAAAAGCTGTTGCTTACAAATGGGATAGCGAAGATTATGTACAAGTATCAGGAAGTTCTACAACAATAAAAGTTCCAACAACTTTTGCAGCTGGAACTACACACAAATTACAAGTTAGAGCTGCAGCAGAAGATGGAACAATGTCAGACTTATTAAAATATACAATAGTTATACCAGCAGCTGCTGATATAGATGATGAATTAATCGTTGAAGATTGGATGAAAGAAAGTTCAGAATTATCTTCGCTTTCAGTATCTCTAAGAAATGATTCAGATGAAGATAAAGAAAACAAAAATATCTATTCACTAGGCGAAGAAGTAATTTATTACATAGACTATGCTAACGGTACATCAAAAGATATTGAAAATGCAAAATTAGTATTCGAAACAGAATTAGCATTTGAAGTAGTTGATGCTTTCGGTGGTAAAGTTGATGGTAAAAAAGTTACTTGGGAATTCCCAGAAGGTATCGAAAAAGACCAAACAGGAACAAAAGTATTAGTATTAAAATATACAGGATTAGGAAAAGCAAAACTAACATATAAAGTTATTAATCCAGTAGTAGACATATATAAAGGTTCAAAAGTTATTGATAGTTCAGCTGTATACAACCTAATCTTCAAAGATGAAGAGACAGAAATTTCAGATGATGAACATTACCCATATATGCAAGGTGATGCTAATAAATCAACATTTAGACCAGATGATGGTATTACAAGAGCAGAGGGTGCATTAGTATTAACTAGAATTTTTGGAATGAGCACATCAGGAACAACAGTAACAAATGTATATTCAGATTTAGACGAAACATACTTAGAAGCACAAAAAGCTATCGTAGCAGCAAGTGCAGCAGGTTTAATAAATGGTTATGAAGATGGTACATACAAACCAAACAAGAAAATGACAAGAGCTGAATTTATGAAGATTATAGCTACAAACATAGAATTAATGGCTGAAGATGATGATATTAGAGGATTAGAAATTAAATCTTCAGAAGAAGAAATTAAGATATACAAAAATCCTACAAAATCATATATATTAGGTAACACAACAGTAAATGAACATTGGGCATCAGCTTATGTAACATTCTTAGCTAGATTAAACATGACATCAGCATCAAGCAAAGAAAAAGATTTAAGATTAGACGAACCAATAACAAGAGCAGAAGTAGCACAATTAGTAAACTTCTACTTATTAAGAGCTCCAGCAGAAGGAGTTAAGAAAACTCAATTTACAGATGTAAGCAAAAACCATAAATTATTTGGAGATATCGTAGAAGCTACAAGAAGTGCACATACATACTACTTAACAGTAGAAGGAACAGAAATAGCAGCAGACGAAGATTAATCGTAAAAAATAAAGTAGTGACATAAAAAGGAAATATTTGATAAAAGTATTTCCTTTTTGTGACTTTTATGGTATAATAAAAGAGCTCGAAAAGAGAATATTTTTACAAAAGAAGCTATGGAAAAATTAAAGCATAGGCATATAATTTTTAGTTAGCTTCTTTTTATTTTAATCAAAGTTTTATAGGAGGATTTATATGAAAAAGAAAGTATCATTATTACTTGTTGCCATTATGTTATTTACAACATTTTTACCAATAATGGTTGTAAATGCAAGTGAAGAGCTTATGGCTTTAACTGCCAAAAAAGATGGCACAACGCTAACATCAGGACAAATAATTGATGTAAAAACAACTGATACAAATAGAAAAATAAATGTTTCAGTTGATGTTCCTAGCACAACAAATCTAGTAATTTATTATTGCTGGGATAAGGGAGAATTGAAAATTGCAGCGAAAGATACAAAAACAGCTACAATTTCAATACCAAATTTTGAAGCAGGTACAAGACATATATTACAACTTGAAGCTGTAATAAATGATCATGCAAATAATTTAGTTGGAAATTCTAATATAGTAAGTTTAGGTATTAATGTTCCAGCAGTTGAAGAAAAAACAACAATTTCTACAACACTAAAAAATGGAACTACAACACTTACTCCTAACGCAGTTACAGAGCTTAAAACTAATACAAAATTAACATTGAAAGCTACATCTAACAAAGAAGTTATGGCAGTGGCTTATAAATGGGCAGACAAAGATCAAGTGCAAGTTGAAGGTAATGTAACAGAAATAATAGTGCCAGAAGACTATGCAGCTGGTACAACACATGTATTAAAAGTTAGAGCTATGGCTATGGATGGAACTTTATCAGATTTAGTTTCATACTCAATAAAAATACCAAATGAAGTGGTTGTAGAACCAGAAAAAACAACAATTTCTGTAACTTTGAAAAGTGGTAACAGCACAGTATCAACAACAAAAGACTTATATGTATCTGCAAGCGATGAGCTAGATGTAATTGCTTCATGCAATATAGATGTAGAAAAAATAGTTTACGCTTGGGACGATGGAGCAAGCAAAACTATAAATGCAGCAAAAGGCACTATAACAGTACCATCAAGCTTTGACGAAGGCAGTGAGCATACTTTAACAATTTATGCAGTAGCAAAAGATGGTACAAAGTCAGCTGTAAAAGAATATACAATAATAATTGACGACGAGTATGAAATCGATGATGATGATAATGAATTAATTATCGAACCATGGATGGAAGAAAATGATGATTTAAACAAATTAGCAGTTTCATTAAGAAATGATTCTGACGAAGATAAAGCTAATAAAAATATTTATGAATTAAACGAAGAAGTAATTTACTATGTAGATTATAAAAATGGTGGAAAAGACCTAAAGAAAAGTGCAACAATGGTATTAAATGTTCCAGAAACATTTAAAGTAGTAAAATCAGATGGTGGTACAGTATCAACTTCTAAAGGTACTATAACATGGAACTTAGGAAAATTAGAAGAAGAAGAAAGTGGCACAAAAACAGTAGTATTAAAATACACAAAAATTGGAAGCTCTAAAGTTACATATAAAGTAATTAAACCATTAGCTGAAATTAAAGTAGATGGTAAAGTTAAAGATGAGTCAGCAGTTATCAACATGATATATAAAGATAAAGATACAGAAATCAAAGATTTCCATACACCATATATGTTTGGTGATGCAGGAAAAACAACATTTAGACCAAATGATACAATAACAAGAGCAGAAGGTGCATTAGTATTAACTAGAATTTTTGGTATTTCAACAGCATACGATGAATCAACATATAATTATCCAGATTTAGACGAAACATATTTAGAAGCTAGAAAAGCAATTATAGCTGCAACAGAGTATGGCATAATCAATGGATATGAAGATGGTACATATAAGCCAAACAAAGCAATGACAAGAGCAGAATTCTTAAAAATAATTGCAAATAGAGTTGAGATTGAAAATGATGACGGTTTTGAAATTAAAGACTTAGAATCAAGTATTAAGGTATATGACGACCCAACAAGAGTATATGTAGTAGGAAATGAATATTTAACACAACATTGGGCTTTAGAAGAAGTAACATTGCTTGCAAGATTAAACATGACACCATTAACAGATTCTAATACAAATTTAAGATTAGATGAACCAATAACAAGAGCAGAAGTAGCACAACTAGTAAACTTATACTTATTAAGAGCTCCTGCAGAAGTAACATCTAAAACTAAAACAGGATTTTCTGATGTAAATAAAAATCATAAATTATTTGCAGATATAGTAGAAGCAACAAGAGAAGCACATACATATTACATCACAGATGAAACAACAGAAGAAGCTGAATATTAAAAATAAGATAGCTACCCTAAAAAAGGGTGGCTATTTTTTAGAAATACAGTAAGGGTGGAAGAAAATAGCATAATTGCTTGAAAATTTACATAATTAGTGCTATAATAAAATTATAAATCAGTATTCCCCTTTTTGGCATCGTATTTTATTTATGGTGCAGGATGTAAGAAAGGGTTTTTATATATTTATTTATGTTTATTTATTGTTATTTTCCTCATGTTGCTTTGTTTACTCAACCGACCAATGCTCAAATTTGAAAAGCAGAAAGGAAACAAGAAGATGTCAATGAACCGACTGATTAATAAGGGCGTACTCTGGATTCTTTGCCTGGTAGCAGCGATTGCCGTTGCTATTTTTGGTTACTATCAGATTTCTTCTTCTGCATCTTCTGATGCGGATAGTAATCTGAACAAACCACAGGACGCTACCGAGACCCCTGCCCCCACACCCATTCCCGTTGAAATGTCCGACGAGTATCAGAGCCTCTTGGCTCAGGTGCAAGAGCTTCAGCAGCAGTTGAGTCAGTCTACCCAGACTGAAACTTCTTCTACTGAGGTGCCTACCGTGCCTACTTTGGTTACTCCTAGCCTTGAGCTGGAAGAAATCGAAGTGACTGAAGGTCTTCATTCTTCTGATGTGGTACTTACTGGTATCAATGAGGAAGAACATCCTTTTACCTACGCTATCTATGAAGCTGACCTGGATACGGTTGACTTTGAAGATGTCGTAGTTGATGTTTGGGATGGCCTTGAGGTTGTCCGGAACACAAATGGTATCATTTGTCGTATCTTCGGTCGTGAAGGTGCTGGTAAAGGCCGCTCTGCTAAGCAGGCAGTTTCTGATGAAACCGTACAGGACTTCTTTAACGCAGCTGGATTACTTGAAACAAATTCTACTCGTGAGGGTTGGAATAGTGACGACAAAGGTCTTGCAGTTGTAAACCTTGTTGATGTTCGCATCGTCAAGCTTGAAAACGAAGATTTCTGCCGTCTGGTAATCGCTGGTGGTAAAACTACTGGTAATGGTAATGGAGGTTCAACAACAAATACCGAAAAGCCTACTGCTACCGCTAAGCCTACTCAGAAGCCTACCGAAAAACCTACCGAAAAGCCTACCGAAAAGCCTACCGAAAAGCCCACTCAAGAACCTACTCAGGTTCCCACGGCTACCCCTCGTATTCCTGATGCTGACATTGATCAGGGTCTGGAAGACTGGTGGAACGGTAACGCTCCTGTTGCTACTCCTCGCATTCCCGAAACTGATGAAAGTCAGGATTTGGAATCTTGGTGGCAGGAAGGTCAGCAAGAAAATAACAATAATACCAATAACGACAACGCAGTCGCTACTCCCTCTATCGGAGGAAATAGTGCTACTGCAACTCCTAGTATTGGAAGCACGACTTCTAATACGACTTCCGATGATTTGGATGCATGGTTTGCAGGTGAAACTACTACTTCTCATAATGAAGAAGCAGAAGCTACTCCTAGCATTGGTGCAACCCCTAGCATCGGTGGAGGTTCTTCTAGCTCTGATATTGATTGGGGCTGGGATGACTAAATAAAACCCAACACCCGCACTTAAGTTTTAAGTGCGGGTAAATTTTTGCGTAAAATCAGTTGAAAATTTACATAATGTGTGATAGAATACAGCATGCTAGAATATACTTATAGATAATAAATTGTAGTTATGATTTAAATTGATTGTTCTAAGTCTTAAATAAGGCTTTTTATATAGAGAGATTACTAAAAGTAAAAGGGCAAGCAAGGAGGAAACGAAATGTATAAGAAGGCTTTACAGGTATTGTTAGCACTCATGACATTGGTTGTTCTTTGTGTGGGATTTTTTTGTATAGGTGTGGTTTGGTATTGTACGCAGCCTAAGAGTAATAACAACACTCAACTAGATGCTTTGCCTACTGCCACTTGTACAATTGCACCCACTCCAGAAGTTACCGCACCAGCAGTTGCCTTGATTTTGCCAACTAATACGCCTAAACCTTCTAAAAATGTTGAAACTATTTTACTGTATGTAGATAGTAGTGGCTTTTTGTTTGCGTTTGAAGAAAAATATGTTGATAATGTAAATGAAGCGATTAATGTGAATAAAATTGCAAAGTTACTCAAGTTAAAAGATGGAAAGGTAGAAGAGCCAAATCGTGCTTGGAACACCAATAATATTACCATAGAAGCTATTGTAGATAGTATTGAAGTAGAAAATAGAGAACTATATACTACGCCTTTTGAAATTGTTGAAAATACTGTAATGAAGTCTGAACTTGGATTTGCTCATCGGCTTTTGGAAGAAAACAAAAGGAAAGAGCTTGTTGCAACGCTAAATATTCGTTTTGAAAATAAAGAATATAAACTTGAAGTATGGTACCAAAATGA
>CAZRQF010000036.1:0-10355 GCA_964602275.1 uncultured Eubacteriales bacterium | reverse complement strand
AAAGAAGATTAACCAAAAAAGTTAATCTTCTTTTATTATAGGATTAGTATAGTCTAGATTTATTTTTTTGTAGTTTGGTATTTGGTAACCAAGTGTGTAAATATTGCTTGCTAGTATATCTAGTTCTAGCATGTCTTGTTGAGTTTTAGATATATTATTTCCTTTTAAAAATTTACTTACAGAAGTTATTACAGGAATTCTAGAGTTATTTACAATGTAAGGTAGAGCTTTTTCGCCATTTTTAGACATACCTAAAATTCTAGCATACTGAGGAGAACACTTATTGTTTTCTACGAGGTCTTTTTGAATTCCTAGAAGTAAGTGAATAAGTATTCGTTGAATGCGAGTGCGAGTGTATCTTTTTGATTTGATTGTTTCTATTAAATCCGAAAGATTAACGCATTCATTTGCGGCTTTTTTTACTAAGTTTTCTAATCCCTCGTTGATGTCTAAAATATTATTTAAATTGTTAAGCGATATTTTTCTTGTTTCGTATAATATTTCTTTCTCAAAGTTTTCGAGAAACATAGGCGAACGACCGCTTAGCAATTCTTGATTTAATATGTTAGAGCAGCTTTCGGGTACAACTTTTGTAAGTTCTTCAATTTTACCTGTCTTAAACATTTCTCTTATTGCTGTGCTACTGCAAATGTTATCATATATAGCAGTTGAATTGTAATTACCACCGGTTCTTTTTATAGAATGCGGTGTTATAGGGCTATCGAATGCTTGAAATGCTTTTAGATATTCAATTCCCAAAATGTTATTTGAATCAAGCAATACTGAGTTTAATGTCTTCTCATCAAATTCTTTCTTTAAAAAGGATTTTAAAGCGTTGCTTCTTGCGATAGGGTAAGAAGTTCCTTTTTTTAGTTCGTTTTGCAAAAATCTTTTATATTCATCTGGTTCGTGAAATAAGACATTTGCAATTCGTTTTAAAATTTCTATATCTTCACATTCGTTTCCAAAGCATAGTGAATTAACAACATTTAGAGAATCTAAAATGCCAATACTGCCATGTGCAAAGTATTCAGCGCTTGAAGTTGCAAAACATGTAGGAAGTTCTATTACTATGTCAACGCCGTTTTGAATGGCGATTTTTGTCCTTGTCCATTTATCGAAAAGGGCAGGCAGGCCTCGTTGAATGAAATTTCCACTCATTACTGCAATAATAACATCGCTATTTGTAATTTCTTTGCTTTTTTGAATATGATATAAATGACCATTATGAAATGGATTGTATTCAGCTACTATTCCACAAATTTTCATATATGTATTACCGCCTTTCCTTGAAAGTTTAACAACTTTATGATAACATACATAAAAATACAATGCAACAAAATATGGGAGGTAGTCATGGAAGAAATATCGATATATACAGATGGCGCATGTTCTGGAAACCCTGGAAAAGGTGGTTGGGGAGCAATATTGATTGCAGGCGATATAAAAAAAGAGATAAGTGGAAACGAAAAAGAAACAACAAACAACAGAATGGAGCTTACTGCACCGATAGAAGCGTTAAAATTAGTAAAAAGACCTTGCAAGATAAAGTTATATAGTGATAGTGCTTATTTGGTAAATGCTTTCTCTAATGGTTGGATATATAATTGGCAAAAAAATGGTTGGAAAACAGCCGACAAAAAAGATGTTAAAAACAGAGATTTATGGGAAGAAATTTATAAATTTACAAAGATACATAAAATTGAATGGATAAAAGTAAAAGGGCATAGTGACAATGAATATAACAATCGATGTGATAGATTAGCGGTTGCGGCGATAAAAGATATTTAAAAAGTTCTAATATAGCGTAATATCTCATATACATAATTTTGTAAAGATACATTAGATGGAGGTATTAATGAACTTAAAGATAAATGAAAAATATGGAAATGTTGAAACGCATATAAAAAATAATTTTACGAAATATGCGTTGCTATTAATTATTTTTGCTCTAGGAGTAATTATAGGTGGAGTTTGTTTTTCCATGCTTAAAGAAGATGACATATTAAGTTTAAAAGAGCTTTTGGAGCAAATAATAAGCGGTATGGTAAATGATAAATGGAAAGTTATACACGAGTATTTTTATAAAGATTTTAAAAATGCATTAATACTAACACTTGTTAGTTCTTCTATGATAGGACTTCCGTTATTATTCGTTTGGATTTTTTATAATGGATTTACATTAAGCTTTACAATATCTTGTTTAATTTCAACATACGGTTATTTAAAAGGTAATTTAATTTCGTTTGGTTTTTTATTTTTGCCTAATTTATTATACTTGATTTCAACAATGATAATTACGATTAGTTCTATGAAGATGATAAATAACTTTTTTAAGATGAAAAAGTCGCTAAAAATGGAAACAACAAGGCATTTATTAGTATGCACATTAAGTGCTTCAATAATTTTAATTTCGTTTTTTTTAAGGGCTTTTTCTATGAATTTTATCGAAAATGTATTAAATTTTGCGTAAATAATCGCACTTTGTTAAAATTTACATAAAAATCGAAAAAAGACTTGCATTATTTGAGATTATTGTATAAAATAGCATTGACAAAAAACGGAGACATAATACAAAAGAAGAGTAGGTAGCATAGGCCTTAGAGGGATAGAGAATAAACATATGTAGAAATACTATATAGTACAAAGGAGTATTTGAGATGGATAATAATTTAGTAGAAAACTTTTTAGATTTCCTTCAAAAGGATAAAAGATTATCTGATAACACATTACAATCGTATAACAGAGATATAAAATTATATGGTAATTATTTAGATAGTAATAATTTGGATATGCTAAAAACAGACGAAAGTTCAATAAGAACATATCTAGACACATTAAAAGAAAATGGAAAAGCAGTATCAACTGTATCAAGAAATTTAGCGTCATTAAGATCTTTTTATCAATATTTATATAAGACTAAATGCGTACCAGTAGATCCAACTGCTAATTTAGAATCTCCAAAAATAGAGAGAAAACCACCAAAGATTTTATCAGCAGAACAAGTAGAATTGTTGTTAGACCAACCAAAATGTGTTGATTTAAAAGGTTATAGAGATAAAGCTATGCTAGAACTTGTATATGCTACTGGAATTAGAGTTACAGAATTAATTTCTTTAGATATAGCAGATATAAACTTAGAAGATGGATATATTAAATGTTCAAGCAGAACAAAACAAAGAATTATCCCAATTGGTAATTTGGCAGTAAACGCATTAAAAGATTATGTTGAAAAATCAAGAAATGTTTTACTAAAAACAGATGAAGATACAGCATTGTTTGTTAATATGAATGGTCAAAGATTAACAAGACAAGGTTTTTGGAAGATAATTAAGCAATATAAAGCCCAAGCAAATATAGATGTAGATATAACTCCACATACTCTTCGTCATTCATTTGCTGTACACTTGTTAGAAAATGGAGCAGAGTTAAGAGCAATTCAAGAAATGTTAGGTCATTCAGACATTTCATCTACTCAAGTCTATGCACAAATAGAACAAAATAGAATCAAGGATGTATATATGAAATCGCATCCTCGTGCATAGAAGAAACGCCTTTGTAAGAAAAACACCTTATTTTAAAGTAAGGTGTTTTTCTTTTTATAAAATTAAATTAACAATGTTTTTTATGAAAAAAAACACCCTGAAACGATGTTTTAAGGTGTATTTTTTGTTATATTCTTTTTAAAAATCACAATTTCCTGGTGTTCTGTAATAAGGGATAACATCTCTAATATTTTCAACGCCTGTTAAGTAAATAAGTAGTCTTTCAAATCCCATGCCGAAGCCAGAATGTACGCAACTTCCGTATTTTCTAAGGTTTAAATACCAATCTAATTCTTCTGTGTGCATTCCAAGTTCATTCATACGATTTAACAATTTATCGTAATTTTCTTCTCTTTGGCTACCGCCCATAAGCTCACCTGCACCTGGTACTTCTAGGTCAACGGCTGCAACAGTTTTGCCGTCTGGATTTTGTTTCATGTAAAATGCTTTTATATCTTTTGGCCAATTTGTAATAAATACAGGTCCGCCAAAATATTCTGTTATATATTTTTCGTGTTCTTTCGCAATGTCTTCGCCGTATTCAGGTTTGAATTCCCAATCGACTTTTGCATCTTTTAATATTGTTATTACATCTTCATGAGAAATTCTTGTAAAATTACTTGCAAGTAATTTTTGTAATTTTTCAATCAAGCCTGGAGCAACGAATTTATTTAAAAATTCCATTTCTTCTGGACATTTGTTAAGTACATCTTGAACTATATATTTTAGCATATCTTCTTCAATATCCATAAGTTCTTCTAGGTCACAAAAAGCTATTTCAGGTTCAATCATCCAAAATTCTGAAGCATGAGTTTTAGTGTTTGAATTTTCAGCTCTGAAAGAAGGACCGAAAGTGTAAATTTTACCATATGCCATAGCAAAAGTTTCGCCCTCTAATTGACCTGTAACTGTAAGACCTACTTTTTTACCAAAGAAATCTTTACTATAATCAACTTTACCAGTTTCAGCAACTTTATCTAAGTCAAGTGTA
Source organism: uncultured Eubacteriales bacterium (assembly GCA_964602275.1). GTDB lineage: Bacteria > Bacillota > Clostridia > TANB77 > UBA1234 > RGIG6291. Next base: position 5,819 of record CAZRQF010000036.1, on the reverse strand, counting down.
GTAACTTGAAACATTTCGCCAGCACCTTCGCCGTCATTTGCAGTTATAAGTGGAGCGTGGAAATATACATAGCCTTTTGATTGAAAATAGTTATGTATTGCAATGGCAGCTGCACTTCTAACTCTAAAAACTGCACTAAATAAATTTGTTCTAGGTCTTAAATATGCCTGTTCTCTAAGGAATTCAGTAGTATGACCTTTCTTTTGCAAAGGATAGTCATTTGGTGACAAACACTCTATTTCAACATTTGTAGCTTTAATTTCAAAAGGTTGTTTTGCATCAGGTGTTTCAATTAATGTACCAGTAACTTTAATTGAAGAACTGATTGTAAGTTTTGTAATGTCTTCAAAATTTGCAAGCGTATTATCATAAACCACTTGAACATTCTTAAAGAAAGAACCATCGTTTAATTCAATAAAACCAAATGTTTTAGAATCTCTACAAGTTCTAACCCAGCCACAAACAAAAACTTCTTTATTTGCGTAGTCAGAAGTATGTTTATATAAATCTTTTATAGTAATTTTTTGCATAACTATACGCCTCCTATCAAAATATGAAGTCATTATACTTCAAAATTCCACTTATTTCAAGAGTTATATGTTACTTTGCTTGATTTTAGAGCGATAGTGGTATATAATTGTTACAGTTTTTAAAGGGAGGAAAAGTTATGAATATAAGCATAGAAGAAGTTAAACATATAGCAAATTTAAGTATGCTAAACCTTTCAGATATTGAAATTGATAATTATAGAAAAGATATGCAAGAGATTGTTGAGTTTGCTACTCAAATAAATGAGGTAGATACTACAAAAATAAATGCACAGGAGTTTATTTTAGATAAAGTAAATGCTTTTAGAAAAGACGAGATAAAAGAGTCTTTTGATAGAGAATTGCTACTTAAAAATGCACCAAGTAGTAATGGCGAGGCATATTCATTGCCTAGTATGATGGAATAAGGAGGCACTAAAATAATGGATAACATATGCGAAATGACAGCTCAAAGCATAAGAGAAAAATATGCTACAGGTGAGCTAAAAGTTACAGAAGTTGTAAAAGCTTATTTAGATAGAATAAAAAATGAAGATGAAAACATAAAATCATATATTACGGTGTGCGAGAAAGAAGCTTTGGAAGACGCTGAAAAAGTACAAGCTATGTTTGATGAAGGGCAAGAGTTAGGAGCACTTGCGGGTATTCCAATTGCTATTAAAGATAACATTTGTACAAAAGGGGTAAAAACCACTTGTGCATCAAAGATGCTTGAAAACTTTGTGTCGCCTTATGATGCAACAGTAATTAAAAAACTAAAAGAAGAACATGCAATTATACTTGGTAAACTAAATATGGATGAGTTTGCAATGGGTGGGTCTACTGAAAATTCTGCATTTTTCAAAACAAAAAATCCATGTAATTTAAATAAAGTTCCAGGCGGATCATCTGGTGGAAGTGCTGCTAGTGTAAAGGCAAACCTAACGCCAATTTCACTTGGAAGTGATACAGGTGGTTCAATAAGACAACCTGCATCATATTGTGGCATTGTTGGGTTAAAGCCAACTTATGGATTAGTTTCTCGTTATGGGTTAGTTGCTTTTGCATCTTCACTTGACCAAATCGGACCAATGAGTAAAACAGTTTTTGATAATGCAACTTTATTAAATACAATTGCAGCTTATGATGAGATGGACTCTACTTCTGCAAGCATAGAACCTAAGGATTATACAAAAGCATTGATAAATGATGTTAAAGGTTTAAAAGTTGCCGTTCCAAAGGAATATTTTTCTGATGGTATAAATGACGAAGTAAAGGCTAGTGTAGAAGTTGCTATCGAAAAGTACAGAGAGCTTGGTGCAATTGTTGAGGAGATTTCATTACCAATTACAAAATATGCACTTCCAACTTACTATATTCTTGCGTGTGCTGAGGCAAGTTCAAATTTAGGTAGATTTGATGGAATTAGATATGGATATCGTACAAAGAACTATGAGAACTTGAAAGATATTTATCGTAATAGTCGTACAGAAGGATTTGGAAAAGAAGTTAAGAGAAGAATTATGTTAGGTACATATGTGCTTTCAGCAGGTTACTATGATGCGTATTACAAGAAAGCTTTAAAAGTTAGAAGTTTGATTAAGAAAAGCTTTGATGAAACTTTTGAAAAATATGATGTAATAATAACACCAACTACTCCAACTGTTGCATTTGATATTAATTCAAAGACAAACAATCCGCTTGAAATGTATTTGATGGATTTGTATACAGTTCCCGTAAATATAGCAGGTGTTCCAGCAATATCAATACCTTGTGGCACAGATAAGAGTGGAATGCCAATAGGAATGCAAATAATTGCAAAACATTTTAATGAGGAAATGTTGTATAGATTTGCATATACATATGAGCAAAATGCTAGATAGATGTGAAAGGAGAATTATACATGGAATATGAAGTTGTTATAGGAATAGAAGTTCACGCAGAACTTTCTACTAAAACAAAAATATATTGTGGTTGTTCAACTGAATTTGGCGGTGACCCAAACACTCACTGTTGCCCAGTTTGCACAGGAATGCCAGGTGCACTACCCGTATTAAATGAAAAAGTTGTTGAATATGCTGTAAGGGCTGGACTTGCAATGAATTGCGATATTGCACATTACAGCAAGCAAGATAGAAAGAATTATTTTTATCCTGATACTCCAAGAGCATATCAAATTTCGCAATATGATTTACCACTTTGTGAGCATGGAAAAGTTGATATCAAAGGCGATGGATTTGAAAAAACAATTGGTATTACAAGAATTCATATAGAAGATGATGCTGGAAAATTAGTACATGACTTATACACAGGCGGAACTTTGGTTGATTTAAATAGAGCGGGTGTGCCACTTATAGAAATAGTATCAGAAGCGGATATTCGTTCTAGTGCGGAAGCGGTTGCCTATGTTGAAAAACTAAAAGGAATTTTGGAATATATAGGTGTTTCTGACTGTAAAATGCAAGAAGGCTCATTAAGAGCTGATGTTAACTTGTCATTAAGACCAGTTGGTGAGGAAAAATTTGGAACAAGAACAGAAACTAAAAACTTGAATTCATTTAGAGCTATTGCAAGATCAATCGAATTTGAAGTAGAAAGACAAAAAGCTGTTTTGGAAGCAGGCGGAACTATTTATCAAGAAACTCGTAGATGGGATGATGAAAAAGGAGAAGGCTTTGCAATGCGTCTTAAAGAAGATGCACAAGATTATAGATATTTTCCTGAACCTGATTTGCTTCCAATAAGTTTGTCAGACGAATATATTGAAAAGATAAAAAATGAATTGCCTGAGCTACCAGAAAGTAGGAAGAAACGCTACATAAATGAATTAAATCTGCCTGAATATGATGCTGACATAATAACATCTTCTAAGGCGTTATCTGACTTTTTCGAGGAAGCGGGAAAAGTATGTGGAAATTACAAAGCGGTTAGTAACTGGATAATGAGTGACATAATTAGAGCTGCTCGTGAGTACGAATTTGAATATTCAAATATGCCATATACTGCAACTCAATTTGGACATTTGATTATGTTAATAGATAAGGGAACAATTAGCGGTTCAATAGCAAAGACTGTATTTGAAGAGATGATAAAGACTGGAAACGAGCCTGAAAAGATAGTCGAAGAGAAAGGTTTAATGCAAGTGTCTGACGAAAGTGCGATAAAAGAAGTAGTAGACAGAATAATTGCTGCAAATCCACAATCGATTGTAGACTATAAAGCAGGAAAAGATAGGGCGTTAGGCTTTTTGGTTGGACAATGCATGAAAGAAATGAAAGGCAAAGGCAACCCACAAATATTAAATAAATTAATTTTAGAAGAATTAAATAAATAGTTATAAAAAATCCGTAAGAAGAACCTTACGGATTTTTTAATACATGGTTTTTAGTATATAAAAATGTGGGTATAGTGAAAAAATATGTGACAATTGGAAAATTATGCAAATATGTTGCTATTTTATGTAAAGTGTGCTACAATATAGTTGGTTACCCAAATATTTTTTAGTGGACGAATTGTCCACAGAAAGGAGCTTCCATGAAGAAGCTTATGTCGGTAGTCCTGGTTTTGGTAGTTTTGTGCACCTCTTTCATTTCAGCTTGCGCTGAAGACAACCTCACGATTGAGGAAATGCAAGAGCTCATCTACGATGTTGTGGGGTATAAGCCTTACTACATTGTTGAAGACTGTGGTGCTGGATGTGAAGAATGGACCTTCATTATGCACGGTGGCGTTATCGGTACCTACAATGAGGGCGAAGACATTCAGGACTTCATTAAGCTTGCAGCTTTATACCAATATGATTGGTACGAAGAGATGCCAGAAAAGGTTGAACTCGTAGTTGGTTCGACTGACCTGCGGGTCGATGGAGTTTACTTTGAAGTAAATGAAATCGAAACTACGGACGATGCTTTGGTGATTGATTGGATGGCGTGGAGCCAGAAAATCGAGGAGTTCGAGAAGACTGAAAATGGCTATATTTTCAGTCGCAATGAGCTTGCAAAGCTTGTCTATGCAGACGAGATGGCAAGCATTAGATATTGGGCTGAGCTTCTTGAAGAGGCTATGAACTAATATCTGATATTTCCCGCTACGGTGTATTACTGTGGCGGGATTTTTAAAATTAATCGAAACAATTGAAAAACATGACATAATATGGTAAAATGAATATAGATAGAAGCACGAAGCGAGGAGTGATATTTATGGAAAAAAATATAAAATATACATCACCTGAAACTAGAAAAGCAATGATAGATTATGCTACTGAAAATTTGGTTGGTACATTTTCAAGATTACCTGGTGGTAGTGGAATGTCAGAAAAGCAATACGAAAAATTTAAAGAACAGTGCAAAGATACCTTAGAGGAAACTAAAACATTTGAGGAGATGCAGCAAGTAATTAATGGAATAATCCAAAAAATTGAAGTCTTGGTTGAAAATGCTGATGTGAAAATGGGGCATTGGAGAGAAACTGAACAAGAGATTGAAAAATTAAGACATGAATTTGATGAAAGATTTTCTGCAATCAAAGAGTTAGAAGATCAAAGAGATGTAAGAATTCAAAATATTGTGCAAGGTTTTAAAGATAAATTAGAAGGAAAAGAGGAAGAAGTAAATCCATTTGAAGAAGAACCTTTTTTAGAAATCGAAACTTCGTCAATTGAACAACTAGAGAATTTTGAAAATGATGAAATTTTAGAGGCCAATCCTTTCGAGGAGAGCGTTCAAGAAGAAAGCTCATTAGATGAAGAAAAGTCTGAAAAAGAAAAAGCGAAAATTATCGAAAGAGATGGGCAGAAATATATAGTAACTAAGGATGCTGTTTATGATGAACAAAATCAATTAGTAGAACCTGGCGAGCTTAGAACGATAGGAGCAGCTGAAAAAGAAAATATGGAGCAAGGGCATGTTGTGATAAATAAAGGAACATATAATATGGTGCTAACATTAGATGAGTATGCAGAATTTATCAAAACAAAGGATAGAACAAGAGATACCGAACATAAAAAAGACACCGAAATAAATATGTAAATATTAGATAAAATTAATATTGCAAAAAGAAAAAAATACAGTATAATATTAATTGTACTGTATTTTTTATGCCAATATGGCTCAGTCGGTAGAGCAACTGATTCGTAATCAGTAGGTCGCCGGTTCGATTCCGGCTATTGGCTCCATTTTGATGGTAAACTCGAACTATAAAAAATCGAGTTTGTAATGGTATAAAACCTACTATTTTGATAGTAGGTTTTTATTTTATGCATCTTTCAAACTATTTTCATTAAGTAAGAAATCA
>CAZRQF010000035.1:7324-10715 GCA_964602275.1 uncultured Eubacteriales bacterium | reverse complement strand
ACTATGCCTTCTTCTACTGCAGCTCTTGTTGCTGACAAAGCATCTTCTATTCTTAATTTTCTTTCTTTCATTTCTACTTCTGTTGCAGCTCCCACTTCTATAACAGCTACACCACCAGATAGTTTTGCAAGTCTTTCTTGATATTTTTCTTTTTCAAACTCTGATTCTGTTTTTTCAAGTTGAGTTCTGATTTGTCTTACTCTTGCATCTATTGCTTCTTTGCTTCCTGCACCGTCAACTATTATCGTGTTGTCTTTATCTACTTTTACTTGTCTTGCTTTTCCAAGTTGAGTTAATTGTACATCTTTTAATTCAAGTCCTAATTCTTCTGTTATAACTTCTCCACCTGTAAGGATTGCTATATCTTGTAACATTTCTTTTCTCTTATCGCCAAAGCCAGGTGCTTTCACAGCTACGCATTGGAATGTTCCTCTTAATTTGTTAAGTACAAGTGTTGTTAATGCATCGCCTTCAACATCATCTGCTATTATTACAAATCTCTTTCCTTGTTGAACGATTTGTTCTAGTATTGGAAGAATTTCTTGGATGTTTGTTATTTTTTTGTCTGTGATTAATATATATGGGTCATCCATAACCGCTTCCATTTTATCTGTATCAGTTACCATGTATGGAGAAATAAATCCTCTTTCAAACTGCATTCCTTCAACAACATTTAGATTAGTTCCCATTGTTTTTGATTCTTCAATTGTTATAACGCCATCATTTGTAACTTTTTCCATTGCATCTGCAATCAAATTTCCAACATTATCATCATTTGCAGATATTGCTGCAACTCTTGCTATATCTGCCTTGCCATTTACTTTAGTGCTATTTTCTTTTATAGTTTCTACAGCTCTTTCAATAGCCTTATTCATTCCTCTTTTCATTATCATAGGGTTTGCACCAGCTGCAACATTTTTTATTCCTTCTCTTATCATAGCTTGTGCAAGCACTGTTGCCGTAGTTGTTCCGTCACCTGCAACATCATTTGTTTTTGTTGATACTTCTTTAACTAATTGTGCACCCATATTTTCAAATGGATCGTCAAGTTCAATTTCTTTTGCTATTGTTACACCATCATTTGTAATTAAAGGTGCACCAAATTTTTTATCTAAAACAACATTTCTTCCCTTTGGTCCAAGCGTTACTTTTACTGTATTTGCAAGTTCGTTAACACCTCTTTCCAAAGCTTTTCTAGCATCTTCTCCATAAATAATTTCTTTTGCCATTTTAAAAAATCTCCTTTCAAAAATTACTCAAATTTCAAAAAAATGATTTCCGATTAATTATTCAATAATACCTAAAATATCACTTTGTTTTACAATAATGTATTCTTCACCATCTATTTTAATTTCTGTCCCTGCATACTTTGCAAAAACTACTCTGTCACTTTCTTTTACTTCCATGTGAACCTCTTTGCCATCTACATTTCCACCTGGTCCAACAGCTACAACTGTTGCAACTTGTGATTTTTCTTTTGCATTAGCAGCAATTAATATACCACTTTTTGTAGTTTCCTCATTTTCTACCATTTTTAATACAACTCTGTCTTGTAATGGTTTAATCATAAAAAAGACCTCCTTATTTTCTACAATATAATACAAAATTAGCACTCTATCATTTAGAGTGCTAATTTATAATATACAATTCAATTTTATTTGTCAACAAATTAAATTAAATTTCATAGAAAATTCATAATACTATTTTTTTACCAGTTGTAATCATAGTCATAATAATAGTCACTATAATCAAAATCGTCATAATCATAGTCGTCATAATAATCACTATAATCGAAATCATCATAATCGTAGCTATCATTTTGTCCCGAAAACAAAGTAGCAAGCTCTGGGAAATCTTTAACTAAGTCTTCAAGATATTTTTCAAGGCCTTTCTTAAATTCTTCGCCAAATTCTTCAATATCTTTGTCTGATGCCTTATTCAAAATCAAAGCTGTCTTTTTATTTAACTCAACCATTTTTTCGTCAGCTTTTGATTTATACTCTTGTGTGATTGTTACTAATTTAAGTTTAATTCCATTTGAAACTATTTTAAGGTCAAGGTCAAGTTTCTTGCTATCCATTTCACCACTAAGCACTATTGCAACAAGTTCTTTATCATCTTGTTCAGTTGCAAATCTGATAAATAAATCTTTTGAATTTAAGCATTCAAACACCATAGCTGCACCAGCCCCAACGATTTTTGTTGAAACAACTTCATCTTTGTATTCGTAAATAACTAATGACATTTCCGTTTCATCAAAATCACCATCTTCAAGAAGTTCTTCTAATTCTTCACAAGTTTCTTCAATAGTTTCTATAAATTCTTCACATATCTCGTCTGTTGATGGTAGGTCATCATATGAAAGCATTTCCTTAGTTGTATAACCTGACTCTTCCATAAGTTTAAGAATTGCTTTGTAGTCATCTATAAATAGTTTTATATTTTTTTCGTCTTTTTTCAATTCTTTAAGCATAGCAAGCGACATTTCTATTGCATCTTTTTCATTTAAAGTTAATGTATGTTGTGTAGTTTTTATTTCTTCACCGTTAATTTCTATTTTTACATTCTTCTTAGTTTCAACTTTGCCTTTTACGCTCTTAGATAAAACTTTAACATATTTATTTAAAATTTTATTTGCAGTTGCCTCATCAATTTTCATAACTTTTTCAAAATCTTTTTTAGTTAATATTTTATCTGGAATTTCTGATGTATCTTCAACATCAAAATTTTCAAATAATTCTTTAAGATTTTTGTTTTCAAAAGCTAGATATTTTTCAGTAGTGTCTGCAAATTTAAATCCGTACAATTCATCTGTTATAGCCAAATGAATTATACCTAAAGATTTTTTGTTTAGCAAAAGTTCTAATGCAGCTGACATATCGTCACCATTTTTTACTTCTGAAAAATCAACTTCTACATTAAGTTCTGCATTTCCTGTGTCTGCACCAAATGTTTCAAGTATTTCGCCAACATCTGCTTTAATCTTTGTATCTACTTGTTTGCTTTTTTCTGCTTTTTCTGCAATATCATTTGCAACACCCGAAACAGATTGTTTTCTAATCAATAAATCAAAAAATTCTGTTTCTTTACTATTAAAAGCACCTGGCATTGCAAAAACACACGCTACACCAACAAGAACAATTACCACAATTAATCCTATTAATATTTTTAGGTTTTTCTTATTGTGATTTTCTTCCACATTTGGTTGTGGCTCTTGTGCTTGCACAACTTCTTCTTTTACAACCTCTGTTTGCACTGCTACATTTTGTGTAGCTTCATTTACAACATTTCCATTTTCCATGTTGCCATTTTCTAATACTTCATTGTTATTAGTATCCATAAAAATACCCCCCTTTAAAATTTTTCATTTGTCTTTCAAATGCTCATAACA
>CAZRQF010000035.1:0-7224 GCA_964602275.1 uncultured Eubacteriales bacterium | reverse complement strand
GTTACTCTAAAATATCACATTTTCAGCACCTATTTTATTTTTTAATTCTTCAATTGTTCTTTTTTCTATATATAATCTAAGTTCTTTTTTTCTTTCACCATTAACAATAGTTACATTTGTATTTGCTTTTTCGCTTCCCAATTTTTTTATATATTGTCTAAGTTCATTTAATTTATCTTCTTCCAAATTTTGCGGTATTTTAATAGTCAAATTTGAAATAGAAAATTCAATCTCACAAGGCAATACTTTCATTGCAACTACATTAATTTCGTCTTCTCTTATGTTTATTCTGCCTTCTATTTTTACAATTTCGTCAACATTTAAAAGCTGTCTATAACCTGCAAATATTTTTGGAAAAGCAATCACAGGAATAGTACCGTCCAAATCTTCAACTGTCAAAAGTCCCATTATTTCGTTGTTTTTTGTTATTCTAGTTTTTACTTCCGAAACAATGCCAATAAATTTAACCGCTTGTCCATCAGTAATTTTATCATTTCTGTAAGCTTCTTCTATCTCTTCGGCTTCATTTGCCAAAGAAATGCTAGATATATTAGAGTATGCATTTATCATATTTTTATATTCATTAAGCGGATGTCCACTTACATAAAGCCCCAACATATCTTTTTCCATAGAAAGTATTTGACTTTTTGGTAGTTCTTCTTTTGGCGTTAATGTATATAATTGTTCTTGCATTTTGTTATCTTCCGCAATTGAATCAAACATTGTAACTTGACCTGAAAGTGCTTTTCTATTATCCGAACTTATCATATCTAGCACATCTTCAAATGAAGATAATAGAGTACTTCTTGTATGTCCCAAACTATCAAACGCTCCAGCTCTTATCATACTTTCAATACACTTTTTGTTTACCTCTTCACCTGCAACCCTCTTGCAAAAATCAATAAAATCTTTGTATTCACCATTTTTTTCTCGCTCCGCACTAATAGAGTTAACCGCTCCTTCTCCAACATTCTTAATCGCAGCAAGTCCAAAACGAATAGCATTGCCATCAACAGTAAATCTCGTAAAACTCTTATTTATATCAGGTCTTTTTACTTCAATATTAAGTCTTTTACATTCACTTATATATTCTGGCACTTTACTTTGCGAGCCAATAAAACTATTAAGTAACGCTGCCATAAATTCCGTTGGATAATATGCTTTTAAATAAGCTGTACGGTATGCAACTACCGCATAACAAGCAGCGTGCGACTTATTAAAAGCATACTTTGCAAATTCCGACATCTCATCAAATATTTTATTTGCAGACTTTTCATCAACACCATTTCGTATTGCACCAGGAATTTTTACTGTGCCATCTTCAGCTACAACACCATATATAAAATTTTTTCTCTCCTGTGCCATTACATCAAGCTTTTTCTTTCCCATAGCACGCCTTACTAAATCTGCTCTACCCAAAGAATAACCTGCCAAATCACGAACAATTTGCATAACTTGTTCTTGATAAACCATGCAACCATAAGTAACATTCAATATCGGCTTCAACGCTTCATGGGTATATTCCGTCTGCTCAGGATTATTTTTACCTTTTATATATCTAGGAATTTGATCCATAGGGCCAGGTCTATAAAGTGAAACCCCCGCAATTAAATCTTCTAGGCAATCGGGTTTTAACTCTTTCATAAAAGAAGTCATACCCGCACTTTCAAACTGAAAAATCCCACTAGTAGTGCCGTCCCACCAAAGTTTATAAACTTTAGTGTCATTCATATCTTTGTCGTATTTCACATCGATATTTCTATTTTTTTTCACCATGTCTATTGCATCTTTTATAACAGTAAGTGTTCTAAGCCCCAAAAAGTCCATCTTGAGCAACCCAAGTTCTTCTAGAATAGTCATTGTATACTGCGTAGAAATAAGATTATCATTTTTATATAATGGCACATATGTTGAAACCGCTTCTTTTGTAATTACAACACCTGCCGCATGAGTTGATGCATGCCTTGGCAAGCCCTCAAGCTTTTTAGATATATCAATTATTTGTTTTACCTCTGGGTCTTCTTCATACATACTTCTAAGTTCTGGGTTCATTTCAACTGCTTTTTCAAGTGTTATATGAAGTTCCATTGGCACTTTTTTAGAAATCATATCTGCCTTAGCATATGGCACATTTAAAACTCTCGCAACATCTCTAATTACACCTCTTGCCGCCATCGTACCAAAAGTTATAATTTGAGCAACATGGTCATCGCCGTACTTTCTACACACATAATCAATAACTTCTTGTCTACGCTCATAACAAAAGTCAACATCAAAATCTGGCATGCTAATTCTTTCCGGATTTAAAAATCTTTCAAAAATCAAATTATATTTTATAGGATCAATATCAGTAATGCCTAAGCAGTATGCCGCAAGGCTTCCTGCGCCACTTCCACGCCCTGGTCCAACTGGAATGTCGTTATCTTTAGCATATTTTATAAAATCCCAAACAATCAAAAAATAATCAACATACCCCATTTTTTTAACAACAGAAAGCTCGTACTCAAGCCTTTCTATTAAACTAGGCGATTGCTCCAAATACCTTTTTTCTAGCCCCTTATAACACTCTTGTTTCAAAAACTCATAATGATCCATATTATTTGGCGTATCAAAATTAGGCAAAATAGTATGTCCAAACTCAAAAGTAACATTGCATCTATCCGCAATTTTCACAGTATTTTCAAGCACTTCCGGCATATTTTTAAAATTTTCAAACATCTCTTCTGGCGTCTTTATAAAAAACTCATCACTACCAAAACGAAACCTATCCTCGTCCATCATCTTTTTGCCTGTTTGCACACAAAGCAAAACCTCGTGGCTAAAACTATCTTCACGATTTAAATAATGAGCATCATTAGTAGCAATCATAGGCACGCCTAGCATTCTAGCAAGCCTTATTAAACCTTGATTTGCAACCAACTGCTCTTGAATACCATTATGCTGAAGCTCAATATAAAAATTATCTTTGCCAAAAATATCAATATACTCCTCTGCAACTTCTCTTGCTTTATCAAAATCGCCATCTAAAATAGCACGACTAACAAATCCGGCAAGACAAGCACTCGTACAAATAAGTCCCTCGCTATGTTCACGCAAAAGCTCTAAATCAACACGAGGTTTATAATAATATCCTTCCGTAAAAGAACTAGAAACAATCTTAATAAGATTGCTATAACCAACATTATCTTTAGCTAGCAAAATAAGATGCCCCAATTTATCGTCAACATTTGCCTCTTTATCAAATCGTGTACGAGGTGCAACATAAACCTCGCACCCAATAATAGGCTTAATGCCATTTTTTACGCATTCTTTATAAAACTCAATCGCACCATACATAACACCATGGTCTGTAATCGCAACTGCTTTCATACCAGAATCTTTAACTTTCTTAACTAAATCTTTAATCCTATTTGCACCATCAAGCAAACTATACTCCGTATGCACATGCAAATGAACAAAATCAACACTCATCGTCATCACCTAGTAGCATTATATAACAACTATATAAATAAAAGCAACATTAACTATCCACACTGTTTGCGTTCTATATTAATATTGCTTGTTCTTCATTTCTCTATTAATTTTTCAACCTTCTAATAACTAATATACTTTTGATTTCTACTTGTCGGTTTATCTGGTATTGTCATTTTCAACTTTCCACATTCCAATAACGGTTTTATATAATCTCTTTTTAAAGTTCTACTACTTTTGTATCCAAGTATTTTAACTATTTCTTGTACACTTTTTGGTTCTTTACAAATTTCTATTATTCTATTAAATTTATACAACTTTTTATCTTGTATCTTTTTATCTTGTATCTTTTTATCTTGTATCTTTTTATCTTGTATCTTTTTATCTTGTTTTAATTCTTTTGGATATAATTCTGGATACTCTCCATTATAAAATGTAACAACAAAATCTTCTCTTTCATTAGTAAATATAGGTTCCGGTAATTTGGCTTCTTTCATTTTATCTTCCATAGTCGAAATACCAGTATGCCTATTTTCAATTATACCGCCTAGTATTTCCAATAATTTTACAATGGTTTCATTTCTTACTTCCATTGCTTTTCTTGTTTTTAATAATTCTAAAGTATTTGAACCATATAAATTTCCAACATTTCTAAATTCAATTCTATCCTTGTATATAGTAACCATACTATATACACCTGTTTTTAGCTCGCTATAATCTCTATGAATAATCATATTTGCTATAGCTTCCCTTAATGCATCTATTGGATACTGTGTTATATCTGTTCTAAGTCCTGTCTTATCACTAATAACAACTTTTACTTTCATGTTTCTGCTTATAAAGCTTATTGTTTCTTGATACATTTCCGTTATATTGCCTTCAATTCTTTTATTATCATCAAATCTCTGACCAAATTCTCCTAAATTAGAAACTTCAAAGCCAGGAATTACTATTGCCGCCACAAACCATTGTGGAAAAAATTTTTGTGGATATATTCCAAAAACCATTATACCTGCAACGGTAGGAAATATCTTGTCTTCTATTTGTGTTAAAATTCCATATTGTAGTAATATTTCTTCATCACTAAATTCTGCAAATTTAGGCTTATCTATTTTAGCATTTACTATAAATTTATTTAAAAGGTTTTCATCTAAATCTTTTATCGTTGCTCTAGTAACAGCTTTTAAATCATCTTTTACATTTTCTCTATATGAAATAAACTTATATATTTCATATTCCGTCATGTTGTCATCTCTATCACCAACTCGTATATATGAACCGCTATGCAATCCTTTTGGTTTATAATAGCAAGGCTTATTTCTTTGATTCAATGCATCAATTCTGACTGCAACAATATTTTTATCGTCAATATTAACTATATTTATTTCTGGTCTTACGATTGGTTCAAATTCTGTACTGCATAAATTAGTTATATTTTTTTGTAAGTCATTTGCATCATAAACTCCAACTACTTCAAAAGTAGTTTTATTTTTATGTTTTTTCTCTTCAACACCAAATAATATAACTCCTCCAATTGTATTTGAAAAACTAGAAATAGTGTCATAATATTTCTCTGGTTTTCCAATTTTTGCAGTCTTAGTTTCAATGCAAATAGTTTCATTTTGCTTTTCATTTAATTCTTGAAGTAGCTCTAAAACTTCTTCTTTATTCATTCTAGAAATCTCCTTTACCAATATTTTTAATTATTTTATCATATTTCACTTATTTATTATACATTCATTTAAAATTTTCTCTCAAATAGTAAAAAATTCCTTGAAGAGTATAATTCAAGGAATTTTTTGTCAATTTTTTCGTTTTTTAAACTTGAACAAAACTTCGACAAATTTCGACACATAAATGAAATTATTGCATATTATGTTACTTTGTGCTATAATCGCTTTGGTGAAAGTTATGTATAATGTTTTGGATAAGGTGAATAATATAAGTGATTTGAAGAAATTGAATATAAAAGAATTACCAGACCTATGCTCAGACATTAGGTCTTTTCTTGTTGATAAAATTTCTAAAACTGGTGGACATTTAGCTCCAAATTTAGGCGTTGTCGAGCTTACGGTTGCTCTCCACTATGTTTTTAATTCACCTAAAGATAAGATTATTTTTGATGTTGGACATCAATGTTATGTACACAAAATTTTAACTGGAAGAAAAAATAAATTTAATACGCTTAGAAAGTTAAACGGGCTTAGTGGTTTTCCTAAAACTCGTGAAAGTTTACACGATACTTTTAATACAGGACATAGTAGCACTTCTATTTCGTCTGCTCTTGGAGTTGCCATGGCAAATAAGCTTGATAATAAACCAGACTTTACAATTGCTGTTATTGGTGATGGTGCTTTAACTGGTGGGCTTGCCTTTGAAGGGCTTAATAATGCTGCTATTAAAGATGCTAATTTGATTGTTGTTTTAAACGATAATCAAATGTCTATCTCTCCTAGCGTTGGCGGACTTTCAAATCATTTGAATAAAATTCGTTCTAATAAGATATATACTAAAAGCAAGAAAAAAATTAAAGGTATACTTTCTCATATTCCTTTAATCGGCAAACCTATTACTTCTGGTGTTGAATGGATAAAAGCTTCACTTAAACAAGTGCTTTTACCAAATAGTGTATTATTTGAACAATTTGGATTTACCTATTTAGGGCCTGTCGATGGTCATAATGTAGATGATTTGATTGATTTTTTAGAAAGAGCAAAGTCTTTAAAAAAGCCTGTTCTTCTCCATGCTATAACTCAAAAAGGAAAAGGTTATGCACCCGCTGAAAAAAATCCTAACGCTTTTCACGGCGTTGGACCATTTGATAAAATTACGGGTAAAATGCTAAAAACTTCAAAGCCATCATATTCAAATATTTTTAGCGAAACTTTAATGTCACTTGCAAAACAAAATGAAAAAATTGTTGCTATTACTGCCGCAATGCCTGATGGCACAGGTCTTACTGATTTCGCAGCAAAATATCCCAATAGGTTTTTCGATGTAGGAATTGCAGAAGAACACGCCGTAACATTTGCATCTGGTTTAGCACGCCAAGGTTACATTCCAATTTTTGCAGTATACTCTACTTTTTTGCAAAGAGCTTATGACCAAATAATTCACGATGTGGCACTTCAAAATCTACATGTTATTTTTGCCATTGATAGAGCTGGTATAGTTGGTGCTGACGGCGAAACGCATCACGGAATATTTGATTTGTCATATCTTTCTCATGTTCCAAACATGACTATCTTAGCTCCAAAAGATGCAATAGAATTACAACAAATGTTAAAGTTTGCAATAAATTATAATGGACCAATTGCGATTAGATATCCCCGTGACGGCTATGCAATGAGTATTTCTGAAAATAATGATATTGAACTTGGCAAAGCACAAATAATTTGTGAAGGCAACGACTTATCTATCGTTGCAATAGGAAAAACTGTGAAAACTGCATTAGAAATTGCAGAAGACTTAAAAAAAGTAAATGTTAGTGTTGAAGTAATTAATGCAAGATTTTTAAAACCTCTTGACGAGGAAACAATAAAAAAATCTGCAATAAAAACTAGAAGAATAATCACTATTGAAGATAATGTAACTACTGGCGGACTTGCAAGTAGTGTGCAAAATGCAGTTATAAATATTAATGGACTTACAAGTATGTTTTTCGGTTATCCAGACGAATTCATAATTCATGGAACTTCAACTGAAATAGAAAAAGCATATAAATTAGATAAAGATTCTATCTTAGAAAAAATT
>CAZRQF010000034.1:0-10824 GCA_964602275.1 uncultured Eubacteriales bacterium | reverse complement strand
CAAAAAAGTCAAGATTTTTAAAAATCTTGACTTTTTTATTTGTGATGCAAACTAAACGCTTGCTGTTCTAGCAAAGCATAATAAAATAGCTATTTTGAGCAAATTACTCAAAATAGCTATCCCGTGGTGCGGGTGAGAGGACTTGAACCCCCACGTCTGTGACACTAGATCCTAAGTCTAGCGCGTCTGCCAGTTCCGCCACACCCGCAGTTCTATCGAACAATATATATATTAGCACCTTAAAATTTATTTGTCAATATTTTTTTATACGATTTTTTAGCACCCACCAAAACGGCAGGTGCTATAAATCTTAAATACTATTCTTCTTCACTTTTTAATGTATTTATTTTTAATAACTTAAATATTTCAACTATTATCATTGGTGCTATTGAAAGTAGTATTACTACTCCCCAATTTTTAAAGCTTAGGTTTGCTACATTAAATATTTCTCTTAAAAATGGTACTTCTAATACTACAAACATTAATAAAAATGAAATTGCATTTGCACCAAGCAATGTTTTATTTGTTCTAAATCCTACTTTAAATATTGATTCTTTATTTGAACGAATGTTAAACACATGAACCAACTGGCTAACTGCTAGTACAGCAAATGCCATTGTTCTAGCTTGTGGCATTAATGCTTCATTATGATAATCAAATCCGCAACCTATTGAAAATGCAAGCAATGTTAAACTACCAATCATTATACCTTGATATATTATTCTCCATACCATTCCTTTTGAGAATATGTTATTTGTCTTTTTAGCTTTTCTGTTCATTATATTTTTTTCTGCTGGATCAACTGCAAGAGCCAATGCTGGCAAACTATCTGTAACTAAGTTTATCCATAATATGTGAATTGGAAGTAATGGCTCTGCCCAGTTTAACATAGTTGCTACAAATAAGGTAATTATTTCTCCAATGTTTGAAGATAGTAAGAAATGAACTGCTTTTAATATGTTGTCATATATTCTTCTACCTTCTTCTACTGCTGAAACTATTGTAGCAAAATTATCGTCTGTTAACACTACATCTGCCGCTTCTTTGGCTACATCAGTACCCACAATACCCATCGCAGCACCAATGTCTGCTGTTTTTAGTGCAGGTGCATCGTTTACTCCATCTCCCGTCATTGCTACTACTTCACCTTTTGATTGCCATGCTTTAACAATTCTTACTTTGTGTTCTGGTGAAACTCTTGCATATACCGCATAATCTTGAACATTTTTTTCTAATTCTTCTTGTGACATTTTTTCGAGTTCTGCACCTGTAATTGCTTTATCGTTTTCACCTAATATTCCTATATCTTTTGCAATGGAAACGGCTGTAACTTTATGGTCACCTGTTATCATTACAGGTTTTATTCCAGCTGTTTTACATTTTTCAACAGCTTCTTTAGCTTCTGGTCTTGCAGGGTCTATCATACCTACCATACCAATAAATACTAACTCGCTTTCAATCGAGTTCATATCATTATGTGCTGGCAATGTATCTACAATTTTATATGCCATAGCTAGTACTCTTAGTGCATTTGAAGCAAGCTCAGTATTTACTCTTAATATTTCTTCCTTATATTCATCAGTTATTTGAAGTTCTTGATTTCCAATGTAAATTTTGCTTGTGCGTGCCAATAATTCATCAACCGCACCTTTAGTATAAACTATATACTTTCCGTTTTTTTCATGAACTGTTGTCATTAATTTTCTATCTGAATCAAATGGAACTTCTTCAACTCTTTTATACAAACTTTCCAAATCAGTTTTTACAATATCATATTTTATACCTAAATCAACTAATGCGGTTTCTGTTGGATCTCCAATTACTTTTAGCTCATTTTCTTCTTTTTTTAGTTTAGAATCATTGCACAAAACCATACAATTCACAAGTAAATTTAAATGTTCATCAACTTCATTAATTTTTTCATTAACATTATATACTTCTTCGTTATAATAAACTTTTTCAACTGTCATTTTATTTTGAGTTAATGTTCCAGTTTTGTCAGAACAAATTACCGTTGCACTTCCTAATGTTTCAACTGATGGAAGTGTTCTAATTATTGCATTTCTTTTTACCATTCTTTGAACACCAATTGAAAGAACAATTGTTGATATTGCAGGCAAACCTTCTGGTATAGCCGCAACTGCTAAGCTTACAGCAGTCATAAACATATGTATTGCTTCTTTTTTATAGATAAATGCACCCACTATAAATATAAGTGCACATATTGCAAGTGCTGCTATACCTAAAGTTTTTCCTAAAGCTTCAAGTCTTCTCTTTAATGGTGTTTCGCTTTCGTCAACAGAGTCTAACATTGAAGCAATTTTTCCAACTTCAGTATTCATACCAGTTTCAACTACTATTCCTTTTCCGCGACCATATGTTACCAAGCTAGATGAAAATGCTAAATTTACTCTATCGCCTATACCTACATTAGCATCTATGGTCATGTCCGCATTTTTTTCAACTGGAACTGATTCTCCAGTAAGTGCAGATTCTTGTATTTTTAAGTTTACTGTTTCAACAAGTCTTAAATCTGCTGGTATGTTGTCACCTGTTTCTAAAACAACAACATCGCCCGGCACTAAATATTTTGATTCTATATTTTCTATTTTTCCGTTTCTAATAACTTTACAATGTGGTGCACTTAAGTTTTTTAATGCTTCCAATGATTTTTGAGCTTTCAATTCTTGTGCCACACCAATAATTGCATTCAATATTACTATTATTAAAATTATAATTGAATCTGCAAAACCTTCGCCTTCTTGTACTCCTACATAGCCTGAAATAGCCGCTGCTATAAGCAATATAATTATCATAAAATCTTTAAACTGATCAACAAGCATTGCAAATACTGTTTTTTTGCCTTTTGATGTTA
This sequence comes from uncultured Eubacteriales bacterium, assembly GCA_964602275.1. Taxonomy (GTDB): domain Bacteria; phylum Bacillota; class Clostridia; order TANB77; family UBA1234; genus RGIG6291. The sequence goes on along the minus strand of CAZRQF010000034.1, from coordinate 7,949 downwards.
TTTCATTAAGCGAATATTTTTCTCTACTTTTTTCTACTTGATTTGCATTAAGACCTTTTTCAAAATCAACTTCAAAGTCTTGCAAAACTTCATCTACCGATAATGAATGCCAATTTTTCTTTTCCATTAAAATACCTCCTAAATAATATAATGCTACTACTAGTCTTTTTGTATAAAATACAGAAAAAAGACTTTTAATAAAACACCCAAAAAATAAAATGTCTTATTAAAAGTCTCGCTCACCTTTTAGGTATACTAGCCAGGCAAAATTTGCCTTGTTGTTGACTAATAACTTTAAAGCTACTCCCTTTTCGATACCAACATTATATATGTTATATTTTCAAATGTCAATCGAATTTTTACCATTTTATGGTTGACATATGTAACCTTGTCATATATAATTAATCTGTATTTTAGATGTGGCATACCCTACCGACTTAATAGAAAGAAGGGGATTTTAATGTAAAATTGTTTTGGTGTTTTAGTTTTTGGTAACCTACTTTATTTTTAGGAGGGACATTTTCTATGAAGTATGATTTCCACGACATCCAAACCTTAGTAAAAGTTCGTGAAGCCCTATCTGATTTATTGCTAAAACTTGATAATGTTAAGCAACGGCTTAACGATTCTAACCTTGATGAACTCGATGACACTTTTGATGAATTTCTCCACGAGGCAAATGCTTATCGCAAAACAGAGAAATTTAGAATTTTAACTGCCTACGAACATTCAGCTTCACACGAAAATTATTTCTCGGCGTTTGATTTTGACTTCTTTATAAAACTTCGTACCTCAAACAGAACAGTAGCTGATTTTATGAGTATCATTCTTGCTATCGACACCACCATTTCAAAACTTTATACTGAAGCAGATTACATTAGTGAAAATTATTTGTAATTTTATTTTCAATAGTTCGGTTCGCCGCAGGGTTTCCTGCGGCGTTTTTTTCATACAACTTCAAAAATCTTTACTTTATATTGACTTTTACTTTTTAAAACTATATTATTCTACTTGGGTGGCAGATTGGAGTTTTTATGAAAAAAATATTTTTTTCTACTTTTTTACTTCCAATTTTTTTATCTATTTTTATTTCTATTTTTTATATTCCACTTGCATCTATTTCTGATGCAAATATTTCATTTACCAACAGTTTAATATCATCATCTTATGAATGGCCTACTCGTGGATATACCACTATTACATCGAAATTTGGTTATAGGAAATCGCCTGTAACTGGTGCTTCTACTTACCACGGTGGCATTGATATTGGTGCTCCGGAGGGTACAAATATTTGCTCAATTGCCGATGGCATTGTTACTTTTGTACGGTTGGTATGGAGCGAATCGGTTATAGTATTATTATTTCGCACGAAAATGGAATTTCAAGCACTTATGGGCATGTATCCGAAACTTTTATCGTATCTGTTGGTGAAAAGGTTTCAAAAGGGCAAATAATTGCAAAAGTCGGTCCAAAATATGTTTCAAAAGTTTCAAATTACATGGATAATAACGGAAAATACACAAACGGTGCAACAACTGGTCCGCACCTTCATATTGCTATTTCAAAAAATGGTAAAAAAATAGATCCATTGACAATTTTAAAGTAAAAAAGTATCAATCTTGCAAAAAAAGAAGCAGGAGCTCAGAGCTCCCGCTTCTTTTTCACTTATATTCTGGGTCATTTTCTTTTAACCACTTTGAACCAGTTTCCTGCTGTGCAATATAGTTTGCAATCGCTTGATTCACATCTGCTCTTTCAATATCCAAAACATCCGCAACAACCTGCCTACACTCTTTGTCTGTCAAGTCCTTGTTGTGTTCCTTCACCCGTAAATAGCACTCGTAAATCTTTTTAAACATGTGGTCCTCCACAGCCTATCACGACATCTATCCTATTAGTTAGCTAATTCTAACAATAGTGACATCGCACAATAATTTTTCGAACTATTGCACACATAGTTTAACATAATAGCATTGTTTTTGCAATATTTTATGTTAATTTTATCTATATTTTATAACTGTACATATGTCCTCATTTTCGTCTTTTATTACACACAAGCTATCGTTATAATATAGTTTTAAACTTTCGCCATAAACGGTTTGCTTTTTATAGTTTATTTCAAGCTCCGTTATAACTTTATCATCCGGTATTGCTTCCAGCATAAATTCTATATATTTTGCATTATTCGTATGATTATTAGTATCTATATCACGCTTTTCAATTTTAAATTCATATAATTGTGCTTCGCTATCATTCAATGTTTCTTGAATTTTTTTAGTTGGTGTTTCAAAAACTTCCCTTGGTAGTTCACCATATGCATTTATCATTTCATCTGAAATTTTTAATGGTTTTTGTTTTTCTAGGTCAAATAATGTCCAACTTGATTCTGCTATAATTAACAAATTTTCGTTTTCGTCATATACTTCAAAACCTCTTAAAGCATGTAATCCTTTTAACTTTTTGCTCCAAGTTCTAACATCTACATATTCATCTGCCACAGGATATTGCAAAATTTTTATTCTCCATATTAGAAGTAACCATCCCATTTTTGCATCCATCATTTCTTTAGTGCCGTATCCAGCTTGCTTTGAATGCATTGTAGCAATATTTTGTAGCATATCTACAATTCTTGAGAGTTTACATCTATTGTTTTTATCAACATCACTATAACCAACAAAATATTTTTGAGCATAGTGATAATTTTTCTGATTAATATCTTTTTCCATCTATACTATCTTTTCTCCCAAGCTTTTTCCACCAATCAAATGAAAATGTAAATGTTCTATCGATTGACCACCATCAAAACCGCAATTATTTATTACTCTAAATCCTCTTTCTAAAACACCTTTTTTCTTAGCTACCTCTTTTACTGCTTTAGTCACTGATACGATATATTTCTCGTCGCCTTCTTCTAGCTCAGTAATATTCTTTATATGCTTTCTTGGAACTATTAGCACATGTACTGGTGCAACTGGATTTATATCATCAAAAGCAACAACATTTTCATCTTCATAAACATAGCTATTCATTTCTTTATTTGCTAGCTCACAAAAAATACATTTATTCATATTTTAATACCTCACTTTTATTCTAAAATAGCTTTTATTCTTCTAACTCCTGATGATGAAGCCTCTTCTTTCTTTATTTTAAAATGTCCCATATTACCAGTTCTTTCAACATGAGGTCCACCACAAATTTCCTTACTAAAATCACCAATCGTATAAACTTTTACTTTATCGCCATATTTATTTTCAAATAGCCCTGTTGCACCACTTGCTTTTGCTTCTTCTAATGTCATTTCTTCACAAGTTACAACTAAATCTCTTTGGATTTGCTCATTAACAATATCTTCTACTCTTTGCAATTCCTCTGGTGTTACTTTTTGTGGATGACTAAAATCAAATCTTAGTCTTTCAGCTGTTAGGTTTGAACCTTTTTGTGTAGCATGTTCACCCAAAACAATTTGTAAAGCTTTATGTAATAAATGAGTAGCAGTATGATATGCAGTAGTTTTTTCACTGTGATCTGCAAGCCCACCTTTAAATTTTTGTTCTGCACCTGCTCTTGATAATTCTTGATGCTTTTTAAATAATTCTTGGAACTCTGCCATATCTATTTCCATTTCATTTTCTGCTGCAAGCTCTGCTGTCATTTCTGGTGGGAAACCAAATGTATCATATAGGCGGAAAACTACTTGTCCATCAAGTTTTGTTTTACCTTCATTTTTAGCTTTTTGAACATTTTTCGAAAATTCTTTTTCGCCATTTTCTAAAGTCTTTAAGAATTTATTTTTTTCTTCTTCTATAACTTCAACAATTAAAGCTTCATTTGCTCTTGTTTCTGGGTACATCTCTTCAAGCGTATTTAAAAATGTTCCTAGCAATTCTTTCATGTTGTTTTGGTCAAAACCAATTTTTCTCATATGTCTAATTGCTCTTCTTAATAGTCTTCTCAAAATGTATCCTTGCTCTACATTGCTTGGTCTTACTCCATCCACTATCATAAATATTGATGTTCTAATGTGGTCTGCAATAATTCTACAACTAGACTCATTTGCATCTTTAGAAAGTTCTTTAATTTTTGCAATTATATCTGCAAACAATTCTGTTTCATATACTGACTTTTTACCTTGTAATAGCCCTATTACTCTTTCAAGTCCTAAACCTGTATCAACATTTGGATGTTCTAGTGGAACATATGAACCGTCTTTTTGCTTGTTATATTGCATAAATACATTATTCCAAATTTCTAAATATTTTCCACAACTACATGCTGGGCTACATTCATCTGAGCATTTTTCTTTTCCTGTATCATAGAATATTTCAGTATCAGGTCCGCATGGTCCTGTTTCGCCAGCTGGTCCCCACCAGTTATGTTCTCTACTGCAATAAAAAATTCTTTCTTTTGGTATTCCTGCTTCCATCCAATAATTAGCTGCCTCATCATCTCTTGGAATTCCATCTTCGCCTGCAAAAACTGTAACTGATATCTTGTTCATATCAAAGCCAAGTTCTTTTTCCAAAAACTCATAGCTCATATGAATTGATTCTTTTTTAAAGTAATCCCCTAAAGACCAGTTTCCCATCATTTCAAAAAATGTTAAATGTGACGAATCTCCAACTGAATCTATATCGCCTGTTCTTATACATTTTTGATAATCAGTTAATCTTTTACCTTGTGGGTGTGGTTCTCCAAGCAAGTATGGTACTAATGGATGCATTCCTGCAGTTGTAAATAATACTGTTGGATCGTTTTCTGGAACTACTGGTGCACTAGGTATCTCTTTATGCCCATGTGCTTTAAAAAATTCTATATATTTTCTTCTTAATTCTATTGCTTTCATATTTTTTCTTCCTTTCTATATTTCTTCTTTTATTAAAAAGTTTTTAAACTCTACAAGAATCTCATACACTCTTGTAAGTGATAATTCTTCTGTGCTTGTTGGCACTACATCATTTAAGAAGCTTTCGATTTCCATTCTTTTTTCTTTGTCTTTTATGTTGTATGTAGTAATATCATAAATAATTTCTTTAACCCTATTTGGTGTAATTGCCTTCTCCGGAACATCTAACAAATTTATATGATCTGTATTCCATAGTTCTTCTCTAATCAAACTTCTTTTTAAATATGTTTTTGTCATTACAATAAAGTCTGTTTCAGAAACTATTTCGTCAGGATTAAACTCATTATTATATCCCAAAGATAATATTCCTTTTTCACACATTTCAATTATGTATTTATAGTACGCAGATTTTTTTACAATTGGTTTTGAAACTGTATCTATGTAGCCACCATTTACTCTAATTTTTTGTTGCAATTCCGACCATTGCTCTGGATTATTTACTATCTCTTGCATGTTAAGCCCTCTTTTTGAAGACATTACACATGCCATAGCACCGCCTTCTGCAAGTGACATTCCAGTTGGAATAACTCGAGCTGAACCAGAAGCAATTGAAGTATATGAGCTAGACCTACCCACTGTTAATAAATTTGTATATCCTTTTGGAACTATTACTCCGAAAGGTAAATAATATTGGTCAGGTGCTGCTATTACATATCCCCAATCATAAACACTTGTTGTTTGAATATCTATTGGATATGAGGCCATAGCAATTGCAGAAGGATAGTATGTAGATTCAAGCATATCTTTAACAGTAAGTTTGTACTCACCTACTATATGTCTTGTTTCTCTAACATAAAGCTCATCGGCCACGCCAGCTAATGTTGCTTTTTCAAAGCCTGGCACATTTTCCGCTAAAAACTTAGCTAAATATTCAGCTTCTTTAACACACTTTTCATAAGCCGCTTCTCTTTCTTCTTCATCTAATGTATTCACTCCAATTATTTGTAGTGAATTTATTAACACACTACCGTCATTTTGTTTTCCGATATTTAACGCTTTCAATCGCATATGAGCTTGTCTTGGCACATACTTTTTAGTAATTTCGCCAAATGCCCAAACGCCATAATCAGAATGTCCTGTACCAGGCAAATTGGCATCATCAATATGTTTACACATCTTATCCCAGTCAACATTATCCATCTTTATAACTAATGTTGCCGACATTGATCTGTTTTTTTCGTTTATGTCCTCCCAACCTATTGTATACTGTACACCTGCGGCAACCGAAATATCTGCATCTTGTGTACAATCCATATAGTTAGTTGCAACATACTTGTCGCCGTCAATAATTGCGTATGTAACAGAAGTTTCATTAGCACCAATTTCTATTTTATCTACATCATACATTTGAGTTATGTTTTCTTCTTTATCAAGCATATCTTGAAAAATATTTTTCGCTTCTTCAACATCAAAAGATGACCTACCTAACTTATTATAAAACTCTTCAAAAATCCCTTTATTTAAAAGTTCTCCATCGTCATTATAATTCATATCTATTGTGTTTAGCATACCATAAGTCATAAGTCCACCAGGACCATCACGCTTTTCAACCAAAAGCACTTTAAGACCATTTCGAGCTGCTGCCACAGCACCAGCAATTCCCTCAGGCTCAGCACCAAAAACTATTAAGTCAAACTCTTCTTTAACAGGCTTTTTATCATTTTCAGGAATAATAACAACTTCTTCCTTAACAATTGCACTATCTTCGTCTATCTGCGTTGGCTCTTTTTTGTCTTCCTCGTCTTCCAGCTTAGGTTGATCAGGATGTGTAACAATAATATTCCAATCGTCTTTCTTAATTTCATAAAACAACACCGCAGAAACTGCAACTAGCATAACAGATAATATCATTATAATTGCTGTCGTTTTCTTCATAAATATCTCCTCCCAACAATCCATATAATTATATCAAATGTATGTATGAAACACAAGCAAAAGAAGAAATGAAAATCAATGATTTATGAGTATATTTGCATTTTTATGTCACAATTTTGCCCGGCTACAAAGCACCACATTTTATCATAGCTTTGTACCGGGCAAAAATTAATTTTTTTTACATTATATCACATTTTTTTAAGAATTTTTTACCTGCTTTCATGGCTTTTTTCTTTACATCATATATTTCATCACTTGCAACCGTTCCTACCATACCGCCTATTATTGCACCTATAAAGATACCTGTTATTAAATTTCTCATTTTTATTCCCCTTTCATTTTTTTATTTCTTCGGAATATATTATTTCCAAAAATCTTTACATTATTTTTTGCTTTTTTATTTTCTTTAAATTTATCTTTTACTAATATTAGTATTTCATACATAGCAATTAATAATAAAAAAATTCCAAAATATTTTTTCAATGTATTTGAAGCAATTCTTGAAGACAAGCTTGCACCTATTATTGCTCCCAAAATTGCGAAAGGTGTCATTTTTAATATCAAATGTTTTTCAATATTTTTTTGTTTAAAATGTATATAAAGTGCCGCAAGAGATGTGGGAATAAAAAATAATATATTACTCGCTTGAGCTACATGTTGGTCAAAGTCAAATAAACTTGTTAGTATAAGTATTAATATTGTTCCGCCACCCATTCCAAGTCCCGAAATAATCCCAGATATTAATCCAGTAACCATTAAAAACATTTTTACACCTTCTTTTAAAATATCATTTTTATTGATACAAAAATCATAAATAAATAAAAAACTAACGATAACCAAAATTTGGGGATTTTATTCATAATTTTAGCTCCCACAATTCCACCAATTACGCCACCAATAATTATATAAGGTGCAATTTTAAAATTGAAATAATTATTTTGATAATAACAAATAGAACTAACAAGTGTAATTAGCATAACTATTGCAAGTGTTGTCCCCCTAGCTTTATACTCATCTACTTTCAAAATATTAATAATAGCAGGTAAAATAAAAAGTCCACTTCCAGCTCCAAAAAATCCACCAAAAATTCCACCTACAATCGCAATCGCATAAATCATAAAAAGCACCTCATAACTAGTATGAGATGCTTTTTCAAAAAATATGCAAATTG
>CAZRQF010000033.1:0-10843 GCA_964602275.1 uncultured Eubacteriales bacterium | reverse complement strand
GCAGCTTCTTCTAACATTTTTAATGCATACTTAATTGAAAGTGGGCTATAAACTTTGTTTTCTTTTTCATTTTCTAATTTCAAAAATTTAAGTGCAAAATCGTTAGAATTAGCTTGCTCGACATCGTTACCTCCTACATTTTCGATTGGTAATTTGTTATCTTCATCATTGCTATTAGGTTTAGAGTATAATGTATATGTTAGCATTAATGCAATAACAACTACAGCAAGAAGCATCAAAATTACTAGTACTATTTTTTTACCCTTATTACTATTCATTGTATCGTCCCCTTTTTATATAAAATATATTATAATTATATCACTAATATGTTTCGTTGTCACTTTTTTTCTTGTATCAATTATCTAAAAATGATATTATTGTTTTGTGGAGGTCTTTTATATGATTAATTATGAAGAATTACCAGAAATATTAATTAATTATCTTAATTATAATGCTAATTTAAATAGGTCTAAAAACTCAATAAATGAATATCGTTATGATTTGACCAGATTTTTAAAATATATAAAAATGTTGAAGCTTAAACTAAAAGTAAAATCTTTAGATGAGGTTGATATTACTGATGTTGATGAAACTCTTCTAAATAAAGTTACATTAAATGATTTGTATGCATATATGACATATTTGCGTGACGAATGTGGAAATACTGCGACATCTCGCTCAAGAAAAGTAGCTAGCATTAAAGGTTTTTTCAAGTATTTGCATGTAAAAGCAAAACTTATTGACGATAACCCAGCAAAAGAGCTTGAAAGTCCTAAAGTTGGTAAACGATTGCCAAAATATTTATCTCTTACAGAAAGTCAAGAATTACTTGATAAAGCTAAATCTGGCGAGATACATATACGAAAAAATGATGAAGAACTAAGCGAAAATCAAAAAAAATTATCAGCTCGTGATTTTGCTATGATTACTCTATTTTTAAATTGTGGTATGCGTCTTTCTGAGCTTGTAGGGATAAATATTGAACATATAAAGTTTGACGAATGCATTTTAACGGTTATTGGAAAAGGAAACAAGCAAAGAACAGTCTACTTAAATAAAGCCTGCATTAATGCTATTAATGCATATTTAAATGTTCGTCCAAGTATTGACGGCAAAGATAAAACAGCGCTTTTTTTAAGCGAAAGAAATCAACGCATAAGCAATAGAATGGTTCAAACTATAGTATCAAAATATTTAAAAACAGCTGGCTTATCAGGATATTCTACACATAAATTAAGACATACTGCAGCCACATTAATGTATCAAAATGGTGTTGATGTAAGAGCTTTACAAGAAATTTTAGGACATGAAAGTATTGGCACAACAGAAATATATACTCATGTAGATAATTCACAGATAAGGCAAGCCATTGAAAATAATCCTCTTGCTGATTATAAAACAAAATAAGAAAATTAAGAACTACGATTTATTTTGCAATCGTAGTTCTTAATTTATACAAAAGACAAACTTTTAGTAATACAAATGCTTGTTTAGTTTATACGGTAGGTATTAATAATTCTTGCCCAACATAAATATCAGAATTATTTAAATTATTTAATTTCTTTATTTCAAATATATTTTCATTTATATTTCCGTCTATTGTTTGTGCGATGCTCCAAAGAGTATCTCCTTTAGCTACAATTACTTTTTCATATTTTTGTTCTTCGTGAGAAAAAACTACTCCGAAAACACTATTAAATATAGAAAAAACCACTATAAATATAATAGACATTGAAATTATAAATCTTGGCATACTTTTTATTCTCATATATAACACTCCCTTTTTAAAAAGAACTTTTGTTCTTATCTATGATTAAATTATATGCGAACATTCATTCTTTGTCAACAAATTTTGATAAAAAATACAAAAAAATGTTCGCATTAGTATATAAAAAGAAAGACCGAGATTTTTCTCGATCTTTTAAGTAAGTTATATTATTTTACTATGTTCATTGTTTCTCTAGCAATTACGATTTCTTCGTTAGTTGCGATTACAAACATTTTTACTTTTGAATCAGGTGTGCTTATAACGCCTTCATATTGTTCGTCATCAATATGAGAATCATCATATTTAATTCCGAATTCTTCTAATCCTTCAATAGAAGCCTTTACAACATCAGGGTTATGCTCTCCAATTCCACCTTCAAATGTAATACAATCAACATGTCCAAGTACAGCCATATATGATCCAATATATTTTCTTACCCTATATGCTAATACTTCAAGTGCCATAGCAGCTCTTTCGTCGCCTTGATCACGCAATATTCTTAAATCACGAATATCACCTGTTTTGCCTGAAAGTGCAAGTAAGCCAGACTCTTTATTTAATACTTTTAGCATTTGATGTATATCCATGTTCTCTCTTTCCATAACAAATTCAAGAACCGCTGGATCGATATCGCCACATCTAGTACCCATAACAAGCCCTTCAAGTGGTGTAAAGCCCATTGATGTATCTACGCATTTACCATTTTTAACAGCTGTAATACTAGAACCATTACCAAGATGGCAAGAAATCATATTTATTTCAGAAACATCTTTGCCAAGTAATTTTGCAGCTTCTTCTGTTACAAATTGGTGTGACATACCATGAGCACCATATCTTCTAACACCGTGTTTTTCATACCACTCATATTTAACGCCATACATATATGCTCTTTGTGGCATTGTTTGATGGAATGTTGTATCAAATACCATTACTTGTGGAATACCTGGCATTATTTTTGTGCAAGCATCAATTCCTTGAAGTGCTGGTGGGTTGTGAAGTGGTGCATATGGAATAGATTTTTCTGTAAATAGCTTTAACACTTCGTCTGTAACTAGTGTAGTTTTATTGAAGAATGGTCCAGCATTAACTACTCTATGTCCAATTGCTGATATTTCTTTTAATTCAGAAATAACACCAACTTCTTTATCAAGCAAATAACGAACAACAGCTTCAAATGCGGCTGTGTGATCTGGTAATGGAAGTTCTTCCACTAATTTTTGACCTTTTGCTTTATACTCAATAAATGGTTTTCCTATTTCGCCTTCTCCGGCACCGATACGGTCACATTTTCCTTTTGCAAGTACGCTCTCATTTTCCATATCTATTAATTGATATTTAAGCGATGAGCTACCGCAGTTTACAACTAATACTTTCATATTTGAATCCTCCCTGTACATAGTTTAATTCGACCGTATTTTATCATAAATAACATAAAATATCAACAAAAAAGAGCAGATTTCTCTGCTCTAAATTTGTATTATTTGTTCCCTCTACACCCATTTATTTTCAATTGATAGTAAATGGTATTTTTAGAAACTTCAAAGTATCTTGCAAGCTCTGCAACATTTCTTTTGCCCTCGCGCCACATCTTGCATAATGCTTCAATTTCATTTTTACGAAGATGCTCGCCGGTACGAGGATAATCTGGTTGCTTTTTGTTTTTTTCGATTGGTACATTTTCATTTGTCCGAGCTTTACGAGGCAAACATTCAGGTAGACTTCTAGCTGTGCTATAAACTGTTTGCGGGCATACTTCTAAAATTCTAGCAATTCCTTTTGCAGGCATACTAAGATTCCAAAGCTTAATCAAAACATCGGTGTCAAAAGTACGCTTTCGCCCCTTCGTGCGTTTTTTGCATTGTGCATTTTTCCTAGCAAAGTCATAAATTGTTTTTTCGGTTGTTCCAGCCTGCTTTGCAATTTCACTTGCCGAAACCCCTTTATTCCACAATTCAATGATTAGTTTGTAATCTAACTTCTTGCGAGAAGCTGAGCTTTTGCTGGCAGGATTAGTCACCCTATGCACTTTGAAAACAATTTCGTCGTCGGTTCTTTCAACTAAATCAACTTGAATGTCTTTTTCTTCGATGATAAACCGGAAATTAGGTTTCATTACTTTCCCTCCGTCTGTTTTCAGGTCTAAATTGTACACTGCTTAGTAAAGAAAATTATCTCCTTTCTATTTTAATCAGGATAAAACCAATTGATATTATAGCATAACTTTATGGTTATGTAAACATTTTATTATAAAATACTTTTGCCATACTTGTAAGTTTGGTAGCAAATAGACTTTTAGTAGCTTTATATTCTTTCTGCATTAATTGTTTTGTGCTTGTACAGCTGTTATTGCCACAACACCAACAATGTCGTCAGCCTTGCAGCCTCTTGACAAGTCATTAACTGGTTTTGCAATTCCTTGAGTTATTGGTCCATATGCTTCTGCTTTAGCTAGTCTTTCAACTAATTTATAGCCGATATTTCCAGCGTTTAAATCTGGGAATATAAGTATGTTGGCTTTACCTGCAACTTTGCTTTCTGGAGCTTTTTTAGCACCCACAGAAGGTACTATTGAAGCATCTAACTGTAATTCTCCATCAACTGCTAAGTCAGGCATTTTTTCTTTTACTAATTTTGTAGCTTCAATAACTTTTCCTGTCATTTCTGTTAAAGGTGCACTACCTAATGAAGAATAAGATAGCATTGATACTTTTGGCTTTGTTCCAATAAGTTGTTTCCATGTATTTGCAGAAGATATTGCAATTTCAGATAACTCTTCTGCATTTGGGTTTGTGTTTAAACCGCAATCTGAAAACAAAAACATTCCGTCTTCACCTAATTCACAATTAGGTACTTGCATAATAAAAAATGAAGAAACAAGTTTTACGCCAGGTGCAGTTTTTATTATTTGTAATGATGGTCGAAGTGTATCAGCTGTTGAACAAACGCTTCCAGCAACAAGACCATCTGCATCGCCTTGCTTAATCATCATTGTGCCATAATAGATGTTATTTTTCATTGTTTCTCTAGCTTTTTCCTCTGTCATTCCTTTGGCTTTTCTTAATTCATAAAAAGCTTGTGCATATTTTTCAAAATTTTCGCTATTTTCTGGCTCAACGACTTCAATATCAGATATATCAAAGCCCGCAATAGATTGTAATTCTTCTCTATTTCCAATTAAAACAACTTTAGCAAAACCTTGGTCTGTAACTTTACGAGCCGCTTCTAGCACTCTAGGATCAGTACTTTCTGGCAAAACAATCGTTTTAATGTCTTTTGCTGCTGTTTCTCTTACTTTATCAATAAAATTCATAATACATTCTCTCCTCTTTTTTTAAAATTTACATGCTACATTATATAACATAAACTTTTAAAATAAAAGAAAAACAGCGAGAAAATATCTCGCTGCTTAAAAATAAATTTTAGGTGAATACAACACTATTCGTTTTCATATTCGTAGTCGTTTATCATTTCGAGCATAAGCTTTTTGTAACCACCCCGAGGTTTGTGATTAGGATCGAGTGCAAGAATTTCTCCTGCAACAACCTGTTCTTTGTGCCTTCTTGTTACAGTTTTTTCAATCTTTCGCTTATAAGTGTCTTTCTTTTCTGGAGTATACACACGAAAACCTCCTTTATTTTCCTTAGTAGGTAACGGTACGACTATATTATAACATTTTAGCCATTTTATGTCAACAAGCAAACTACAAAATTGTTACAAATATTAAGTTATCTGAGTTGCAAATAACGCTCCTATTGTTATTTGTTCTTATCGTTAAAAAATCACAACCAACCCTTTCTAGCACTCCCGAAACAATTTCGGGTTCTCTAAAATTAGCTGTTGCAAATTCACAAACACATCTATTTCCTAAAAAACGACATAAATTATCAAGTAAGCCTTCTTCTTTGTTACAGCAAGTGTTTATAGATACATTGTTATTAGCACTTAAAACATTTGAATTATTATTGTTACTTTCGCCACATATACATCCTCTCATATAACTTCCCCTTTCTCTTTGGTATATCTTATGCTATAATTTCAAAAGAGGTGATAAAAATCAAACTAACATATACTGTAAATAATGATGACATATCTTTAAAATCAATAATTAGAAATAAATTAAAAATTTCAAATAGATTACTAATAAAGCTAAAAAATTCAAATAGCATTTTTGTAAATGGAATAGCTGTACCAATAAACCACGAAATACATGAAAATGATTTAGTAGAGGTTCAAATAGACTTTGTTGAAAGCGACGATATTTTACCCGAAAAAATGAATCTGGATATTTTATATGAAGACGAATACATATTAGCCATAAACAAACTGCCTGGCATTGTTGTACACCCATCTAGTTATCATCCAAATGGTACACTTGCAAATGGCGTTAAGTATTATTTGAACAATAAAAGAAAAATACGCCCTATAAATCGTTTAGACAGGGATACTTCTGGAGTAGTTTTATTTGCTAAAAACGAATATATTCAAGAACTTTTTACAACGCTTAATATCTCAAAAGAATATATTGCAATAGTAGACGGTATACCAAGCAAACCAGAAGATACAATAAATGCTAAAATAGCTAGAAAAGAAGGCTCAATAATGGAAAGATGCGTGTCGGAAGCGGGGCAAACTGCGATTACGCGTTATAAAGTAATAAAAGCATATGCTACTTATTCTAGCTTAAGTGTAAAACTTGAAACGGGTCGTACACATCAAATTAGAGTACATCTGGCATATATTGGTAATCCAATAGTCGGTGATACAATGTATGGAAAAGAAACAACTCTTATAAATAGACAAGCCCTACACTCATATAGGACATCTTTTATACACCCAATAACAGGTAAAGAGATTTGCATAGTAGCAGAGCTTCCAAAAGATATGAAAAAACTCATCATGTAAAACATGGTGAGTTTTATTTGTAATATAAAAAAGAGCAAATCTATAAGCCGGGTTCTGTATTTGATAATCATTTATCTAGGATATACATTGCTGTATACCTCAAGCCGCCTTTCTTAAGAAGTAACAGCGGGCAACCTAAACTTCTCCCATGGCGTTGCTCCGAGTGGGGTTTACATAGCCAGTATGTCTCCATACTGCTGGTAGGCTCTTACCCTGCCTTTCCATCCTTACCTTATTTCTAAGGCGGTATATTTCTGTTGCACTATCCTTAGAGTTACCTCCACCAGCCGTTAGCTGGCACCCTGCCCTATGGAGCCCGGACTTTCCTCATCTACCTATATTGGTATCCGCGATTATCTGACTTACTCTGTGTATATTATACTTTATGCGATTTTAAAAGTCAATTTTAGTTTTCTCCTACGAGATAAAAATTCTTCTAAATTTGCATTGCTATCTTTTATAAAGTTTCGTTCTATTTTTGCTTCGTATTTTATAAATTCTTTTGCATTTGAATATAATGCTTCCTCAGAAAACATATTACCAAAATTTACATCATATTTTTTTATGTATTCCGTCAAAGTCTTAGGCTCGTCTGAAATTTCCGATACGTAACTTTCTAAAAGTGTATCTAAATCAACTCTATTCAATAAATCTGCTGTTTCACCTGTATCTGGCCATACTATTGTTGAATTTACCACATAATCTTCTGGTACTATACCATCTTTTACACGCATTACTCTTACAACTGTGCCAGGTAGGAAGTATTGGTTTAACTTAGAAACCTGAAAACCTAAAACTACAGGTTCTGTATATCTAATCATATCTCTATTTGCATGTGCAATCATTCCATCACCAACATATAGCATTCCGTGATTACCATTAGCGGTAATTCTAGCTATTACATCGCCTTTTTGAAGTTTAGAATAATCAATGTTTTTAACTGCAACTGACTTATACACAAACTCAAAATATTTGCTGTTATCTCCTTTTAAAGCATCATTATAAATTTGTTGAACATGCCATGGTTCATTTCCATTATATAAATCCAAACCTAATGTTGTTTTAAGTGTAAAAGTTACAAATGTGCCGCAATCCATGCACCATTTATATCCTAATTTTACATATTTGCCTTTGTGAATATGATAACCATTATTTTCTATATTATATAACCTACCGTTGTAACCGCTATCTCGTATATTTATGCAAGTGTTCCAATTGCCAGATAAGGCATAAGTTAAAAGTGGATAGCCATTTTCATCTCTACGATTATTTCCTTGCTCTATAAAAGTTTTAGCAAATTCAGCAACATCATTTGCTTGCTGCTCAGTAATTGCTGCAAATACAATAGAGTTTGATAATACTATAATTAATATAAAAATTACAAAACGCTTATTCATGGATAATCACTCCCATCAAGATAATATGTAAACTTTATATAGTTAAATTATAGCATCTCTGGGAAATTTTTCAAGCATATTATGTACACAAAAACTGTTAACAAGCACTTCCGTAAGTAAGAAAATTTTTAAATTTTATATCTTGCTTAAGAGCTTTTTTAGCTCATTTAACAGGTATCTAACAATATTTATCTCAATATAACTATCGCTTTTAGCGTATTCCGTAAGAAAAATACTAGATGGTGTAAGTGTTTCTTGCACTGGCGTAATTGTGATACGCTTTTCGCCACCAAACAGCGTATATTTTTCTACGATTTCATTTATTAAATCTTCTGTTTCGCCTGTATCCGGCCAGACTATTGTTGAATTTACTTTTGTATTTTCATTTACTATACCATCTTTTACTCTTACTATACTTACAGTAGTTGAAGTCTTATAAAATTTATTTAATTGAACAACTTCAAACCCTAAAATTGGCGGATTGCTCGAATATTTAATGCCATTTCTACTAGCATGTGCAGTTTGAAAACCTTCGCCAACATAAATTAGCCCATGATTTTCTCTACTTCCAAGCCTTAAAACAACATCGCCTAGTTCAAGTTTTGATTCGTCTATTTTTGATATTGGTACATTTTTATACACAAATTCAAAATACTTACTATTTTCATATTTATTTGCATCATTATACATGTCTATTATGTGCCAAGGATCATCGTCTTCTTTTAAATACATATCTAAGCCTAGTGTTGTGTTATATACATACGATATAAAGTCGCCGCAATCCATACACCATTTATATCCTAAGTCTAAATATTTGCCATTCTTCATGTGGTAATTATTATTTTTAACATGATATAACTCTCCGAAATATCCGGCTTCTCCTTATTTCAGTTGACACCTTCCAGTTATTGCTTAAAGCATACACCAAAAGAGGATAACCGTTTTCATCTCTTCTTTCGTTTCCTTTTTCAATGAAGTTAGTTGCAAAAAGCGCAACATCTTCTGATTGTTCTTTTGTAAGACTTGCAAATACACTTGATGGTATTAATAGCAAAAACAGTGAAACCATCAAAAGTTTGCATGCAACCCTTACTAGTTTCATGATAACCTCCTTAGACATTATTAGCAAAGCGAATTATATCACACATAACTGATTTTGTAAACTAAATTTCCGTGTTATGTTACTTAAGAACAAATAGTGACATCGTCCAGTATCTATTCACTCAAGATTTTCGCTTTCATTCTTCATATGCAAACTCTCATAGGCTTTTTTACTCTGCTCTTTGTCGAATGCTTTTAGATTTTCTGCTGTTGGCAAGCCAAATGTCTTTGTTGAGTTTGGCATTAAGTCCCAATATTCTTTTAGGTAATTTGACCAACTAGGATTATTTTGGTTTAAAGAAAAAGAACTAGAATTTTCTAGTCCTTCTATATATTCTCGTCCGTATCCTCCAATTCGTTTGTTTCTTCCATTAATTTCACTATTTTTTTGCAAATCGTTTTCCAAATTTGTTTCAATACTTTCAGCATTATCAGCACCACCCAACTTAAAGAATTTATATATTCCGTCTTTTATTTTATCAGTAATCTTTCTATTTTCCAAGTAGTTATTTAAACTTCTATGTTTAGGATTTATCTTCGATGTTTCTGGTGCGATTAGCTCCCTATCCAAATTGTTACTTTTATCATAAACAAATCTATTTGCTGTATCTGAAGCTTCGATTTCTCCTAAGCTATTAAAATATGCTAATTTGCTAAATTTTGAACTCTTCCCTTGTTCAAAACCTTCTATTTTTTGTATTGCATGCTGTAGTTCATGTACTAGCGTTTTTTCAATTGAAAATTTTGAACCAATTTTATTATTATTTATTTTTATTTGATTAGTAGTTCTATTGAATTTTCCAACTACATTTCCTAAATTTTCAAATTCAACTTCATAATTAGCTAATTCAGGATATATAGCAAACAATAAATCGTGTTCTAATATATCTTTTAATTTATATGTTGTATTTTCTTTTAGTTTAATATTAGGCTTCAAACTCATATCTTTATCTGAAAATTCAAATTTCCAATCTCCATTTTTATCTTGAAACCAATTTGTATTTTGCCTAATATACTCATTATCAAATCCACTTCGTGCCATTGCCTGAGCTTTATTTAAGTTATTTCCTAATTTTTGAAATCTACTGTCACTATTTATTGCATTTTGCAAACCAATTTGCCCACCAATAGAATAATGTTTTTGTACATTATTTCCATTATTTTGCATATACTGGTTATTGACAGTGCTGTCTGTTGATGGTATACTGTAGTTAATGAAAGGCTTAGCAACTGATTCAGTTTTTATACTGATATTGCTAGGTCTTTCTTTTATATTTGTTATATCATACAACATTTTACCATTATCACTAGTTATAGTTCCTTATTAATTTCTGATATGATATAATAATACGCATTATGAATTATATAGTTATCATGTTATAGTTCCTTATTAATTTCTGATATGATATAATCACAGCTGTTCCGCTTGCAAATGTAAAAGAGTTATAGTTCCTTATTAATTTCTGATATGATATAATTTCAAATCCAATTTTCTTAGCTTACCTTAGGTTATAGTTCCTTATTAATTTCTGATATGATATAATATGCAAGAACTCTTATAGAGTACCAAAAGAGTTATAGTTCCTTATTAATTTCTGATATGATATAATAATCACAAATGGGGGCTAAACAAGCTGGTGTTATAGTTCCTTATTAATTTCTGATATGATATAAT
>CAZRQF010000032.1:0-11174 GCA_964602275.1 uncultured Eubacteriales bacterium | reverse complement strand
TTTTCTTTTTCGCTTGGTTTCTCTTTTTTCTCATTGTTTACTTTTCAATGTACTTAGCTTTGGTTCTGCGTCAGAACCGTTGTTAGTATAACATCTTTCGTAATGTTTGTCAAGAAAATTTTTAACTATTTTTAAAAGATTTTTTATACTGTTTTTTGTGTTTTTTGCACCCGAATTTTAAGTGATTTTTTTGTGTTTTTTTGTCGTTTTCCTGAGTGCTTGATTATAATAACATTTATATTTTTGAATGTCAACACTTTTTTGAATTTTCTTTTAATTTTTTTAATCAAAAAGCGACATAGTTTTTTATATAGCTCTCTATGTCGCTTATATCAATGCTTTCATTTAAAATATTATTGTATCATTTGCATAAATTCTTCTTCTGTTATTATTTTCACTCCTAAGCTTTCTGCTTTTGTAAGTTTACTTCCCGCTTCTTCGCCTGCTAACACATAGCTTGTCTTTTTAGATACGCTCGATGATGCCTTACCTCCAAATTGTTCTATTATCTCTGTTGCTTCGTTTCTACTTAATGTTGGAAGTGTTCCTGTTAATACAAATGTCTTTCCTACAAATCTATTATCTATTATTTCTCGTTTATCACTTTTTGTATTTACTCCTGCTTCTTTTAGTCTTCTTATTAAATCTTTTGTTTGGTCGTTTTTAAAAAATTTAACTAAACTTTCTGCCATTATTTCGCCCACTTCATGTATTTGATTGTATTGTTCAACTGTTGCTTCTTGCATTTCTTCTATATTATTAAAGTGCTTTACTAGTATTTTTGAAGTTTTTGTTCCTACATGTCTTATGCCAAAGGCATTCAATAATCTATCTAATGAATTTTCTTTGCTTTTATTAATTGCATTTATTAAGTTACTTGCAGATTTTTCTCCCATTCTTTCTAGTGTTAGCACATCTTCTAGAGTTAAGGTGTATATGTCTGCAATGTTTGAAATCAATTTTGCATCTAATAATTGTTCTACTACTGCAGGTCCAAGTCCTTCTATGTTCATCGCATCTCTTGATGTAAAGTGTGCTAAACTTCTAAATAGCATTGCTGGACATTCTATTCCTGTGCATCTTGTTACCGCTTCCCCATCTTCTCTTATGGTTTCGCTGCCGCATACCGGGCAAACCTTTGGCATTTCAAATTCTTTTTCTGTGCCATTTCTTTTTTCTTTTAATACTTCTACAACCTCTGGAATTACATCTCCTGCTTTTTGTATTAATACGGTGTCGCCAATTTTTATATCTTTACTTTTTATAAAGTCTTCATTATGCAATGTTGTTTTTGATATTAGCGAGCCTGCAACTCTGACCGGTTTTAATATTGCAACGGGAGTTAACGCTCCAGTTCTACCTACTTGTATAACAATATCTTCTAATATTGTTTCTTTTTTTTCTGGTGGATATTTGTATGCTACTGCCCATCTTGGCGTTTTTGTGGTTGTTCCTATTTCTTCTCTTTGTGCAAGAGAATCAACTTTTATTACCGCACCGTCTATGTCAAATGGTATGTCTCCTCGCTCGTTTCCTATTCTATCTATTTCTTTTAGTATTTCTTCTATATTATCGCACTTGGTAGTATACGGACTTACATTGAAACCAAGTCTTTTTAAATATTGAAGTGATTCATAGTGTGATGTTATCTCTTTATTTTCTATTTTTTGCATATTAAATATGAAAATGTCTAATTCTCTTTCAGCGGTTACATTTGCGTCAAGCTGTCTTAGCGAGCCTGCTGCTGCATTTCTAGGATTTGCAAAAAGTTTTTCGCCTAATATTTCTCTTTCTTCGTTTATTTTTTCAAATTTTTCTTTTGGCAAAAATACTTCGCCTCTTACAGTTACTGTTACTTTTTCTGGAAGTGTTTTGGGTATATTTTTTATTGTCATAAGGTTTAATGTAACATCTTCTCCAACTAATCCGTTTCCACGAGTAGCTCCTCTTACAAACACACCATCTACATATTCTAAAGCTACTGATAATCCATCTATTTTAGCTTCTACTACATATTTTGGATTTGAAACTGTTTTTTCTATTCGGTTTACAAAGTCGTTAACATCTCCTATATTAAACACATCTTGTAAGCTTTGAAGAGGCACTTCATGCACTACTTCTGCAAAATGTGTGTCTACTTTTCCTTTTGCGACAATTACTTGCGTTGGCGAGTCGCTAGTTATTAGTTCTGGTTGTTCCTTTTCTATGTTTTTTAATTCTAGCATAAGCATATCATACTCAAAGTCTGATATTTCTGGTGCGTCTTCATTATAATATTTATTTGCATGATACTCTATTTGTTCTTTCAATTCTTTTAGTCGCTCTTTTATTTTATCCATTCGTTTTCCTCCAAATTAATTATACCATTAGATTATACCCTAACAAAAATAAAAAAGGAATCACTTTTTGTCAAAGTCATTCCTTAATTTTTATTATTTAGTCTTTAATACTATATCTTTAGATTTTATAAAATAATCCACGCCTGACCATATTGTTGTCACTACTGATATTAGCATTGCTAAAGACATTATGATGTTTAAAACTAATGCACCTGTGCTCATTTCTTCACTTAAAAAGCCCATAAATACATTCGTGTCAACAAATGCAAGTGATATTGCAACCATTTGAGATACTGTTTTTACTTTTCCAAGCCATGAAGCTGCTATTACATTTCCTTCGCCTGCGGCAAGCATCCTTATTCCTGACACGATAAATTCTCTCGCCGCAATTATTATTGGAATCCAGCCCGGTATTTGTCCCATTTCCACAAGCATTATTAATGCTGATAATACCAAAAGCTTGTCAGCTATCGGATCTAAAAACTTTCCAAATGTTGTTACTAAATTATTTTTTCTTGCTAAATATCCATCTAAAAAATCTGTAAAAGAAGCAATTAAGAATATTGCAAGTATTATTAAATTAGAATATGTAACATTTCCAATCATACCTTGAATATTAAAAAATGGGATAAGTATCATTATTGGTATTAATAATATTCTAGCAACTGTTATTTTGTTTGGTAAATTCATAAAAAATTCCTCCTTTTATTTTTCTTTTGCTATTAAATCATATTCTAATGGTTCGCTTACTTGTACTTTTAGAAAATCTCCTGATGTATGTGTTTTTCTTCTTTTTATAAATACGAGTGCATCCTCATTTGGGACATCCATATATGACCTAGCAATATAATATTTTCCATCTTCTGTAATGTCTTCTATCATGCATTCTAATTCTTTGCCTAATAGCTGACTGTTATTTAGGATAGATACTTTTTGTTGCTCAGACATTATTGCGTTGTATCTTTTTTCCTTTGTTTTCGCATCTAAGTGTGGTTTTAATTTAACGGCAGGTGTGCCATCTTCTTTTGAATATTCAAAAACGCCTAGTCTATTAAATTTTGCTTCTTTTACAAACTCCTTTAATTCTTCAAAATTTTCTTCTGTTTCACCAGGGAAACCTACTATTAGTGAAGTTCTTAGTATTACATCTGGAATTTCTTTTTTTATCTTGCTTATTATATTTCTTATGTTTTCTCCAGTAGTTCTTCTGCCCATTCGTTTAAGCACCGCGTCAGAAATGTGTTGTATTGGCATATCAAAATAATTACAAATTTGCGGATTATTTTTTACTACTTCTATTAATTCATCTGTTATGCTTTCAGGATATGCATACAAAAATCTTATCCATTTGAAATTAAATTTGCAAAGTTCTTGTAATAATTCGGGCAATCTACTTTTTCCATATAAGTCAATACCGTATTTAGTAGTATCCTGTGCTATTACTATTAACTCTTTTACGCCTCTTTCATTTAGCATCTTTGCTTCTTTTATAATCTCTTCATATTTTCTGCTTATGTATGGTCCTCTTATCAATGGTATTGCACAATATGTGCAGTTGTTGCTACAACCTTCAGCAATTTTTAAATATGCATAATTTTCTCCTGTTGTAATTTCTCTTTCTAAGTATTCTAATTTTTCAAATATTTTGTCATAATCTCTTATTGGTATAAATAAGTCTACTTCTGGCAATTCTTTTTTTAATTCTTCTTCATATCTTTCGACCAAGCAACCCGTAACAACCAATTTCTTGCATATTCCTTTTACTTTATAATCTGCCATTTCTAATATTGTGTCTATCGCTTCTTTTTTTGCCGCTTCTATAAAACCGCAAGTATTTATTACTATCACTTCAGCTATTTCAACATCTGATACAATTTCATAGCCTTTATTTTTATAATATCCTATTATCATTTCCGTATCAACTAAGTTTTTGCTACAACCTAATGATACAAATCCAATTTTCTTTGCCATATCTTTTCCTCCCACTTAGTCATTATATATTAAAACTAGTAAAAAAGGAATTGTTTTCACACAATTCCTTTTTAATTATTTAAATTTATTTCAACTATCTGTACTATATCCGATACAAACTTGCCTATTATTGGAATATTTAATGCTACAATTTTTTCTAATATAAGTATTAAAACAGCACCTAATATGGTAAACCCTATTGCCATACCAATTCCCTTTGATATTCCTGCTAAAAAATTTTTTAGTAACAACTTTTTAGTGTCTTGCATAAGTTCAATATATGAATTAATCTTGACATTCTCAAGTTTTGCAGAGAGTAAATCTATTTTCTTTTCTAACCTAGTTTTAAAAATACTCATTAAGCTATCACCTAACGAGTATTTTTTGTATTTTTTTCTATTTTATTCAAATAATGCATTTGCAAATTCTATCGGGTTAAAAATTTGCAAGTCTGATATTTTTTCTCCAACGCCAATGAATTTGACAGGAACATTTAACTCAGAGCATATTCCTATTATTACTCCGCCTTTTGCAGTACCGTCTAACTTTGTAAGTATTAGACCTGTTATTTTTGTAACTTCGGCAAATTCTTTTGCTTGTATCAATGCATTTTGACCTGTTGTGCCATCTAACACTAAAAGTATTTCTTGATCTGCGTTAGGTAATTCTCTATCTACTATTTTTTGAATTTTTCCTAGCTCATCCATTAAGTATTTTTTTGTATGAAGTCTTCCAGCAGTATCAATGATTAATATATCGTAATCGCCTTCTTTTACTTGTTTTATAGCATCAAAAACAACTGATGCAGGGTCTGAGCCTTCTGGTCTTTTTACAATGTTTACTCCAGCTCTATCTGTCCAAACTTCTAGTTGCTCTATGGCAGCTGCTCTAAATGTATCTGCTGCGGCTACTAATACTTTTTTGCCTTCTTCTTTTAAGCTAGCAGCAATTTTTCCAATTGATGTTGTTTTTCCTGCACCATTTACTCCCACTACCATCATTACAGAAGGTTTTGTCTTTATGTTCAAGTCATTATTGTTCTTTGTTAATTCTTTTACAATTTCTTCTTTTAAAGCATTCTTTACTTGCTCTGAATCTTCTATTTTTTCTAATTTTATCCTATTTCTCAAATTTTCAATAATTTTTAATGAAGTATCCATACCAACATCTGAAAGAATTAATGCTTCTTCCAATTCTTCTAATAGTTCTTCATCAACTTTTCTAAAATTGCTAAATACATTATTTATCTTGCTATTTAAAGCCTCTTTTGTCTTGCTTAATCCTTCTTTTAATTTATCAAAAAAACCCATTACCACTTACTCCTTATATTTTATTTACTGTATTCATAACTTCTTTCATTTTTACTATAACTTCATTTTGCTTTTCTATGAGTTTATCATATTGTTCTAGCTGCATTCCTTTTGTAGAAATTAAGTCTAATATTGATTCTATTTCACTCGATATTTTTTCTACATCATTTTCCAAAGTAGTTTTAGATTCTTGCAAAAATTCTAATAATTCTTTTAATTCATTTAAAATTTCATCTGTTATCTCTACTCTTTCTTGTGAAACTTCTATCTTTAAAGAATTTATTTTTTCTGCTGCAACTACAATTTTTTCTTTTAATTCAAGCTTTAAGCTTTCAATTTCTACATTATTTTTTTTAATAATATCAACTTTTGCCTGTTTTGACTGCATCATAACTAAAAGTTCATCAACAGTCATTGATGGAATATATGTTCCATTTTCTGTTACATCAACTTCTGTTGCATATGTAGAAATATTTATTAAAAGAAGTATTGCAAAGGTACAACATACAATTATCTTTTTTATCACGGTTGCACCTCAACTCCTTCTTCTATTCCTAAACGAGTTTCATCAACTACTGTAACACTATCTACTACCAAAAGTAATTCGCTCAACGCTTCGTCTATTTCGTTTAATACTTGTTGCTTTTCTGCATTAGATGTGTTTGGATTTGAAGATATTATCACACTTGTTTCCGGATTTTTTTCTTTTATTCCATCCGTTACTGTCTGTGATGGCTGTTCTACTTTTTCTTCTCCAATCGTTGATGATGGTTCTAATTGATTTTCACTATCTATTATAGGAATTTGAACTTTCGGAGATGGAATATTGGCATTTGTAGTAAAATTGCTTTCTTTTGTTTCTGTTGGTGAAGTATAATAAGATATAAATACCCACATTAATAAAAATAATAAAATTATTATTAGTATCGATGTTATCGTTTGAAACATTTTATTCATATTTCCACTCCTTTCATTTATTTTATAAGAACTTGAGATTATACTACTATATATTAATAACAACCTTTGTTCCTTTATTTTCTTCGCTTTCTATTTTTATTTTTCCATTATGCATATCTATTATATTTTTTGCTATATTAAGCCCTAATCCTGCACCGCTTGTTGCATTTCCATATTCATTTGCGGTGTAAAATTTGTTAAATAAATACGCAACTTTGTCTTTTCTAATTCCAATTCCAGTATCTTCTATTGTTATCTTAGCTGACATGTTTTCTTTTTCTAGTGTTATTTTTATGTATCCTTCATTTGTATATTTAACTGAATTATTTATAACATTTATTAAAACTTGTCTTATTCTAGATTTATCTGCATTTACTTCTATATTTTTTTCAAGCTCATTATATATAAAGTCAAGATTTTTTTCTTTTACTAAAGTTTCTAACTCAATATATACATCGCCTATTAAATCATTAATATAAAATTTTTCTTTGTTTAATTTAGTATTTCCTGATTCTAATTTTGCAACTTCAACAATATCTCTGGTTAATTCTTTTAGTCTGTTAGCTTCTTCATATGCAATCATTAGATATTTTTTTTCATCTTCTTTTGTTATAATGCCATCTAATATTCCTTTTATAAATCCAATGATTGAAGTAAGCGGAGTTCTAAGTTCATGCGAAACATTTGCAACAATTTCTCTTCGCATTTGTTCTGCAACCCTAAGCTCTTTCTTCATTTCGTTGAAAGAACCTGCTAATTTGCCAATTTCATCATTTGAATTTATTTCAATATCAGGCACTTCTTCGCCTTTACCTATTTTCTTTGCATATTCGCTTATGTTTACTATTGGTTCTGAAATTCTTATTGATATTTTTAAAATTGCAAGTGTGCATAAAAGTATACTTATCACAATAATTGCGACCATCGTGTAAATAACTTCTTTTAACAAGTTATTTAGTTCTGTTATTGGTGAAAATAGTAAAATTATTCCGCTAACTTTTTCATTATACATAAGCGGCATACCAACATATATAACTTCATCACCCGTTTCAAGTTTTACAGACGATAATTGTTTCACAGTTTCACCATTCATTATTTGTTTGATATCTGACTTTATATATTGCTCAAACGACATTTCGTCTGTCGTTTCAACTTGATGTAATATACTTGTATCAGGATTAAGCACATATATCTTTATGTTAGATATATAGCTCATGGCATTTATCCAAGCCGTAAGCTCCGCTTTGGATATTTCATTATTATAGTATCTTTCCATAAGCACATTAGTCTTATCGCCAGCATTTATTAAATCTTGTTCCGCTTGGCTTGTAAACTCTTTATAAAATATGCTTAACACAAAGACAGAAATCATTAAAATAATTATTAAAAATAACGATAAATATGTAGCAACTAATTTTGTATATATACTCTTAAACATTTTTTCACCCGACTATTATTTTGTTTCAAATTTATATCCAACATTCCATATTGTTTTTATTTCCCATTTATTTTCACTACTATTTAGTTTTTCTCTTACGCTTTTTATATGAACATCAACAGTTCTTGTACCGCCAAAATATTCATACCCCCACACTTTATCTAGTAATTGCTCTCTTGTGAAAACTTGATTTTTGTTAGTTAAAAAGAAGTATAGCAATTGTATTTCTTTTGGTTTTAAATCAGTTACTAACTCACCATTTAATCTTACTTCGTATGTATCCATATTAACTTTCAAATTATCAACTTCAATTTCAGCAGTAGATGAATCATTTTCTTTATCTGTATCTTTTTCTTGTCTTCTCAAATGTGCATTAATTCTAGCAACTACTTCTACTGGCTCAAATGGTTTTACGATATAATCATCTGCACCAATATTAAGTCCTTGTACTTTATTTTCTAGTGAATCTAATGCAGTAAGCATTATTATTGGAACATCTGTAAATTGTCTTATTAACTTACATGCTTCCCAACCATTTATAATAGGCATCATAACATCTAGCACGATAAGATTTGGTTTTTCTTCTTTAGCTTTTGTTACAGCTTCGCTACCATCGTATGCAAAGACAACATTATAGCCATCATTTTTTAAATATAAGCTTAATAATTCACATATGTTTTTATCATCATCAACTACTAAAATCTTTTTCATAATTTCATCCTTTCAAGAAATGCCATGCCAGGGGCATTTATCTATAAATGACATCAGCCCCTTTTCTAGCATCTCTTTTTAACATTTCTCCCATTCAAAAAAGAAATGTAAAAAAATAATTTAATTACAGAATACAAACTTACAGACATCCCATAGAAATTATAGATACAGTAAACTTCTATAAAACGCTGTTGAATTTATTAATTATGTTAAACTATATAAAAATACTTTTAGACTCTGAGCAGTGAGTATAAACTTACTTTTATGCTAATAAAACATAACTTCATAAATTCCTTGTAAACTACAATTATTTATTAAACTTTCGGTAGCTAAACTACCTCGCCTATATAATATACACCATGTATTAACAAATTTTAAGTAATTTGTTAAATAATTGTAAAATGAGCTTATTTTAGGGCTTTTACATAAAAAACAGTATGAAATTTTACATTCATACTGTTTTTTTGTTTTAACTTGCATATTCGAAATCAGAATAGTCAATGTTTATTCTTAAATTGTACTCTTTTCCGTTTATTTGAGATATAATGTTCATATAAGATGGTCTGATTACTTCTGTTCCCTTTATATTAAATACAAAAGTTACTTTTTTAGTTTCATTTGGTTTTAATATAATTTCATCAGTTGGCGAAGAAAGCTCATAAGGAAGTGCTGTACCTCTATAATTTGATTCAACATTTGAACCTACTAGCGAAATTTTCATAGAATTGTTAGTTGGGTTTTTCATAGAAACAATAAATTCTAATGTATCTGTACATTTTATTTCATATAATATTTCACATTTTACAGAAGCTATTGAAAACATTTGCATTCTTTCTTCTCCTGAGATTATGTCAGTTCTAAATGTAAGCTCATAATCTGAAAAATCATTTATAGGAAGTATTTTTAATCTAAAAGATATATTGCCCGCCTTAGATGTAATAAGACATTCATATCCATGATATTTGGCATCATAAAATTCACAAATATAATCCGTTTCATCAAGCAATGTTATATCTAAAAAATTTTTGAAAGCATCTTCGTCTATAGATTGACTTTCGGCGTATGCCAAACTAAGTTTGGCATACAATCCCGAATAATCTCTTTTATTTAATTTTTCAAGCACTTCATCTATCATAAAAGTAAGACTTTTCTTTTGTTCAACTAATAGTGCATTAGAATATTTATTTTCCATATAGACTGGATATTTATCTACAATTTCTTTGTCCTCTTTGGAAATTTCATTATCTTTTATTTTTGTATCTACAATAACATCAATACCATCTGAAGAATTATTCAAGTTTAATCCATTAATTAATAGTGATGTCATAAACACAAGTAATAAAATTGCTATAAAGATTATAATTATTAATATGTTTTTATTTTTCATTTGTTCACCCTCAATACTAATTACTTCCTGTTTCTTTTAATATATGACCACCATTTTTATAAACTTCTCCCATGAACTCTTTGTCAAAATATTGTGGTAAAGCAATTACATCGTCACCATTGTAATTTGAACCACCCATTTTTCCATCCACCTCATTAATAATTTTATCCAAACTTGCTTGTTCGTCTACATCATCAGCTGTATGTAATTGGTCCGTTGTAGTAATTGCTAAGGTTGGCACATAATTCTTAATTTTAATTTTTCCATCTTCAACTTCAACTTGATTAATTTCGCCATTTTGATTATCTGGTTTTTCGTACTTTATTTTAGTTGAGAGAGCTTCGGTATCAACATATTCACCATATGGGAAAAGCGTTCTTATAAGTGACATGTAGTCACTTGATATTTCATAATCATTTTCAGCTGCTTTCTCTTCATAATAAAATGGTGTGAAAAATGGATATAGATATGGAATAGGATATCTTGCACCTTGTCCATTTATTGTTAATTCATGGTGAGTATGATATCCACCACTATTTCCAGTAGTTCCCTCATAGCCAAGTATTGTACCCGCACCAACATATTCACCAATTTGTACCTCAGGCCAACGCTTCATGTGAACATATGAACTTCTTACTTTTCCACCTTCAACATGCTCTATAACTACTTTAAATCCTGGTCTAAAGCCACCGTCAACATCAACTACAATTCCCGGAGCATCAGCTACAACTGGCGTATTTAACATTTCTTTTTCTAATGTTTCCTTTAATACTTTCTCTGCTTTTTCACCATCTTTATAAGCTTTAGTTAATCTATATAGTTCATAGCCATATACTGCTGAACTTGTGCCTCCAAAAGTAACATCAGTACCATCTAGATTTATCGTAATTGGCGAGTCTACATAACTTCCTGAATTTGTAGCACCAGAAATATTTCCCGAATCATCATGTGCTCCTGTTATCTTTGCTCCTCCTTCAGGATCTGCACTACCAATAATATCGACTTTATTTCCATATCCATCAGTTAAAATTACTTTTCCGTTTTTGTATTCTGCTTTTATA
>CAZRQF010000031.1:0-11440 GCA_964602275.1 uncultured Eubacteriales bacterium | reverse complement strand
GCTTCCAACGGGAATTGAACCCGTGACCTCATCCTTACCAAGGATGCACTCTACCTACTGAGCTATGGAAGCACTTAGTAGAGTAGATGCTCTATATTTCTTTTTCATCATCTATATTTATATGTTTTGAAATTTTTTTTCTAATTCTTTGTATCGCATTATCAACGGCTTTCGTGTGTGAATTTAATCTTGTAGCAATTTGTTCGTAAGAAAGCCCTTCGTAGAGTTGAAGGTAGTAAACATTTTGTTCAAATGGAGATAAAATCTTTTTTAATTTTTGTTCTACCATTTTAAAAGTTTCTCTAGTTGTTATCGTTTCGATAGGGTCTTGAACAATGCCTGTATTAATTGTTTCGATTGTTTCTCTATCATCTTCATCGCCATATGACGGTTGATTTAAAGAAAATGAAGAGTTAAGAGGTGAATGTTTATGCCTGCCATAAGTTTTAACTGCTGTGCAAATTCTTCTTGTTACACAAACATCAGCAAATGTCTTAAAAGGAACATCTTTTGATAAATCATAAGACTTGATTGCTTGTACTAAACCGAGCATCCCCTCTTGTGCTAAATCTTCTCGGTCTGCACCCATCAAGAAGTAAGGTCTAGTTTTATTATATACAAATCCCTGATAGCGACGAATTAAGTTGTCACGAGCTAAATCATCACCATTGCGAATTAATATTATAGACTGTCTATCGACATCTGGTTCTTCTTGAAGTTCGCTTATTATATCTTGATTTAAATTTGAGTTTAAAGTTGGGTCCACCTTGGTACTACCTCCTACAAAAATCTGAGTTTATTATATATTCGGAATAGATGACAAGTCAAGAGTAAACTGATATAATTCAAGTATAAAAATTGAAAAATGGGGTGGTTCTAAAGTGAAAAAATCAATTTGGTTGACAGTAATTGGAATTTGTGGTATACTGCTTTGCGTTGGTTGTGAGAACGGAAAGGCTGAGGAAAAGTTTGATGATATGTCAAACTCCTCACAAATAACTTCTTCTGATAAGCAAGAAGAAGTAGAAAAAATTATAGAAGAAACATATGAATACAATGAAAGTGGGAAAATTATTATTGCTATGTACCATAAGTTTGCTGAAAATGAAGGCACGGACGAATGGACTAGGTCGTTTGATAATTTTTATGAAGATTTAAAATATTTATATGAGCACGGTTATCGTTCTATTTCGTTGAATGATTATATTAATAATGATATAAAAGTACCGGTTGGTTGTACGCCTGTAATTTTGACATTTGATGATGGTGTAAAGAGTCAGTTTAATTTGATAAAAGATGAAAACGGAAATTTAGTTGCAAATCCTAATTCGGCCGTTGGAATTATGGAGAAATTTTATAGTGAATATCCTGAGTTTGGACTTAACGGAACATTTTTTATTAATGGTACAGGCTATTTTCAGGGCGAAGGTACTAAAAAAGAACGATTGGAGTATTTAATAAACAAGGGATTTGAAATTGGTAATCATACAAACACACATGTTTATTTAAACAAAGCTACACCTGAAAAGATTCAAGAAGAGATTGGAAAAGTAGCAAATGAAGTAGAAGAATTAACCGGATATAAAATAAATGCATTGGCACTTCCGTTTGGAATAACATCTAAAGAATATGCCGAATATATACACACGGGCGAATATGAAGGAAAAACATACGAGAATAAAGTTATTTTATTAGTAGGTTCAAATCCTGCATATGGTCCGGAAAACGAAAAAACAAATTTACTTCGATTACCAAGAGTTCGTGCAAGAGGCGGTAATAAAGAAGTAGAGTGTGATTTATATTGGTGGCTTGAAAAATTGGAAAAAAACCAAGAACAAAAATATTATAGACTAAAAAACGATTGAAAGGAGAATTAATTTGACAGAAGAAATTAAAACAAATGAAAATACGCAAGAAGTAAAGCAAAAAACTTCTAAGCCTAGAAGAAACTATACTAGAAAACCTAAAAAAGTATTAAATACAGCGACAAATGCTGAAAAAGTAAAGCCGGTTACTGAAAAAACAGAAAATATGAGCGAAGAAAAATATAAAAAGAAAACTCCAAATAGAAGATATAACAAAAATGCGAAAACGACAAATATTAAACCAGTTATAGAAAAGAAAACACCAAGAACTACAAAAATAAAGAGGGATAGAATAAAAATCATACCACTAGGTGGTCTTGAAGAAGTTGGAAAAAATATGACTGTCATAGAATATGGCGACGACATGATTCTTTTAGATTGTGGTGTTGCATTCCCGGAAGATGAAATGCTAGGGGTAGATTTAGTAATACCAGATATAAGCTATGTTGAAAAAAACAAGAGTAAATTAAAAGGAATTGTTATTACTCACGGCCATGAAGACCATATTGGAGCAATACCATATGTGTTAAAGACAGTTAATGTTCCATTATATGCAACAAGATTGACATTAGGACTAATTCAAACAAAATTAGAAGAACACAAATTAGTAAGAAGCACAAATATGAAATGCGTTAAAGCAGGAGATATAATAACGCTAGGAAATATGAAAGTTGAATTTATAAGAACAACTCATAGTATAGCTGATTCAGTTGCGGTAGCAATTCATACACCAGTAGGTACAATTATACACACGGGCGATTTTAAGGTGGACTTTACACCAATAGATGGAAAAGTTATGGATTTCGCAAGATTTGCAGAACTAGGAACACAAGGTGTACTTGCACTTATGTCAGATAGTACGAACTCTGAGCGTGAAGGATATACAATGTCTGAAAGTAGTGTAGGAAAAGTTTTTGATGAGATTTTTTATGATTGTCAAAAAAGAATAATCGTTGCAACATTTGCATCTAATGTGCATAGAGTACAACAAATTATAAACGCTGCAATGGATAACAATAGAAAAGTTGCAATATGTGGCAGAAGCATGCTAAATGTTATGACCGTTGCAAAAGAGTTGGGATATCTTGAAATTCCAGATGGAGTTTTGATAGATATTGATGATATAGATGATTATCCACCAAATAGACTTGTGCTTATAACAACAGGAAGTCAAGGCGAAACAATGGCAGGTTTATCGAGAATGGCTGCTGGAAGTCATAAAAAAGTAGTTATAAGTAAAGATGACTTAGTAATCATTTCAGCACATCCAATACCAGGAAATGAAAAATTAGTTTCAAATGTAATAGACGATTTGTTTAAAATTGGTGCGGATGTTATATATCATTCACTTGCAGATGTTCATGTATCTGGACATGCTTGCTCAGAAGAACAAAAGCTTATGTTAGCACTAACAAGACCAAAATATTTTATACCAGTTCATGGCGAATTTAGACATTTAAAAGCACATGCTGAAACTGCAAAAAAAGTTGGAATACCAGAAGAAAACATAGTTATGCTTACAAATGGTAAAGTTTTAGAGTTAGATAAAAATTTCTGCAAAGTTACTGGTACAGTTCCATCAGGCAGAGTATTAATAGATGGTTTAGGCATTGGCGATGTTGGAAATATCGTATTAAGAGATAGACAACATTTATCACAAGACGGCTTGATTATAATATCTTTAGCAATGGATTCAAAAACTGGCAACATAGTTGCTGGACCTGATATAATATCTAGGGGATTTGTATATGTAAGAGAATCAGAAGACCTAATAGATGAAGTAAAAAAAGTTGCTAAAAAAGAATTAGAAAAATGTATGCAAAACAATATAAAAGATTGGGCAACTATAAAGAATATGCTAAAAGATGCATTACATGATTTCTTATATACAAAGACAAAAAGAAACCCTATGCTAATTCCAATCATAACAGAAATATAAAACTAATATAATAATAAACGATGGGGGATAAAAGTATGAATTGTGTAAAAGAAATTGTAAGAGGACTTTTCATAGGAATAGCAAATATTATTCCGGGAGTAAGCGGCGGCACTATGGCAGTATCTATGGGAGTATACGACAAGATAATAAGTGCGGTAACAAATTTGAAGAAAGACTTTAAAAATAGTGTAAAAACATTGCTTCCGTATGCAATTGGAGCAGTGGTTGGAATTATATGTTTTAGTTATCTATTAAAGTTTTTATTAGCTGAATATGAATTTCCTACACTAGCATTATTTATAGGTTTGATATTAGGCGGTTTGCCACCAATAATAAAAAAAGTTGAAAATGAAAAATTTAAAATAACTCACTTCATATCATTTATAGTATTGCTTTTAACAATAATAATACCAGCGATATATGCAGGTTCACTAGGGGTAGGCCCAATGACAGAAATAAGCCTATTAAGCACGATAATACTATTAGTGCTAGGCATCGTTGCAGCAGGAGCAATGGTAATTCCAGGCGTAAGCGGTTCTATGATTTTGATGATGGTAGGATATTACGAATATATAAACAATTCTATAAATGGTTTTGTCACAGCACTATTGCATCTAGACCTTACAAGTATGATGACTAGTGTATGGATTTTACTTCCTTTTGGAATTGGTGTATTAATAGGAATATTTTTAATGGCAAAAATAATTGAATTCTTACTAAAAAAATATCCGAATGCCACAATGTGGGGAATAATAGGATTAATCGTTGCATCGCCATTTGCAATCATAGTAGGAACATCAATAGCTAATATGACAAGCGTAACGATATTAATAAGTTTAGTAACATTTGCGATAGGCTTTTTAGTAGCTGATAAATTATCAAAAATGTAAAAAGCAAAAACTAAGATTGGTTTTTACTTATAGACTGCTAACATTTTATTTGTTGGCAGTCTTTTTTTATAATTTTTGAAAAAAATTCATTAAATTTTCAAAAAACGCTTGCATTATGTTTCCGTAGGCTTTATAATACTTATTGCTGTGATATTGCGATGATGTGAAATGTGGCTACCATATGGGTAGGGAACTTTCACGGAGTATGTCCGATTTTAAACCGGGCGACAAGGGTAAAAAAGCACTTTCCCCAGGCAAAACCTGGGTTTAAATATGGGCGATTTTGAAACACCCGGGTGCGTGGATAACTTGTCGGTAGGAATTTTTATAAGGAGGTAAACACGATGCCAAAAGCAAAAACGACAGAAGTAGGAAAGGAAAAAATCAGAATTAGATTAAAAGCTTTCGACCATGTTATTTTAGATCAGTCTGCTCAAAAAATAGTAGATACTGCTAAGAGAACTGGTGCCCAAGTTTCAGGTCCAATTCCACTACCTACTAAAAAAGAAGTAATCACAATATTGAGATCACCACACAAATACAAAGACTCAAGAGAGCAATTTGAAATGAGAACTCATAAAAGAGTGATTGACATTCTTTATCCAACATCAAAAACAGCTGAAGCTTTAATGAAAATTGAATTGCCAGCTGGTGTAGAAGCAGAAATGAAAGTAAACAAACAATAATTAAATTACAAAATGGTCAAGTTCATTTGAATGAACCAATAACCAAGGAGGTATAAAAATGAAAAAAGGTATTTACGGAAAAAAATTAGGAATGACACAAATCTTTACAGAAGATGGATTAGTTGTTCCAGTAACAGTTGTTGAAGTTGAACCTTGCTTAGTAATAAGAAAGAAGACAGTTGAAACAGACGGTTACAATGCAATCCAAGTTGCAACAGGTGAAGTTAAAGAAAAACACCTAAACAAAGCAGAAAAAGGTCAATTTGACAAACTTAAATTAGCTTATAAGAAATATATAAGGGAATTAAGATTAGACGACATCGAATCAGTTAATGTTGGCGACGAATTAAAAGCTGACATTTTCGCAGCTGGCGAATTAGTTGATGTACAAGGAGTTTCAAAAGGAAAAGGATTCCAAGGTGTTATAAAAAGACATGGACAACACATTGGACCAAAAGGACATGGTTCTATGTACCACAGAAGACCAGGTTCTATGGGACCTACATCTTCACCAGGAAGAGTATTCCCAGGTAAGAAATTACCAGGACATACAGGTAAAGATACAGTAACTGTACAAAACCTAGAAGTAGTAAGAGTTGATATGGACAAAAATGTAATCTTAATAAAAGGTTCAGTTCCAGGACGCAAGAACTCTTTAGTAAGAATTAAAGATACAGCTAGAAGCGCTAAATAATAGGAAGGAGGAAACAAGAAATGCCTAAAGTAGATTTATTAAATATGGAAGGAAAAAAGGTTGGCGATATAGAACTTGCAGAAAACATATTTGCTGTTGAAGTAAACGAAGATGTTATGCACGAAGTAGTTGTTAATTACTTAGCTAACCAAAGACAAGGAACACAATCTACAAAAACTCGTAGCGAAGTACGCGGCGGTGGTAGAAAACCTTGGAAACAAAAAGGTACTGGTAGAGCAAGACAAGGTAGCATAAGAGCTCCACAATGGATAAAAGGTGGTATAGCTTTAGGACCTAAACCAAGATCTTATAAATATACAGTAAATAAGAAAGTTAGAAGACTTGCATTGAAATCAGCACTTTCTTCTAAAGTTCAAGAAAATCAAATCATCGTATTAGATGAATTAAAACTTGACGAAATCAAAACAAAAGCTATGGCTAAAGTTTTAGAAAACTTAAAAGCTGAAAAAGCATTAATCGTTATATTAGATAAAGATGTAAATGTACAAGCATCTGCAAGAAATATACCTAATGTAAAGACTGCAGCAGTAAACACAATAAACACATATGACTTGTTAAAATATGACACACTTATTGTTACTAAAGAAGCAGTAGAAAAAATAGAGGAGGTGTACGCATAATGGTTGCAGAAGATATTATAATCAGACCAATTATTACTGAAAAAAGTAGTATTGCACAAAGTGAAGGTAAGTACACTTTCGAAGTTAATAAAAAAGCAACAAAAATCGACATCAGAAATGCTGTTGAAAAATTATTTGAAGTAAAAGTTATAGATGTAAGAACTATTAACATGAGCGGTAAGCCAAAAAGACAAGGTGTTCATGCTGGGAAAACATCTGACTGGAAGAAAGCTATTGTTACAATAGATACAAATCCAGATTCAACAAAAAAATATTTAACAAAAGGCGGAAAAGAAGCTACAACAAGTAAAAAATTCAAAACATCAATTGAAGCTTTTGGAATTTAATCGCTTTTAAAATTATAGGTTACCTTTGTAGTGAGAGCAAGGCAACCTGATAAAATAAATTCTCAAATATTAAGGAGTGAAAAATTAAAATGGGTATTAAACAATATAAAGCTACAACTCCATCAAGAAGAGGTATGACTGTATTAACAAACGATGAGATTACAAAGTCAACTCCAGAAAAATCTTTAGTAACAGTATTAAAGAAAAACGCTGGTAGAAACTCATACGGAAAAATAACAGTTAGACATCATGGTGGCGGTTCAAGAAGAAAATATAGAATAATCGACTTTAAGAGAAGAAAAGTTGATGTAAAAGCAACAGTAATTGCGATAGAATACGATCCAAACAGAAGTGCAAACATAGCTTTACTTCAATATGAAGATGGAGAAAAAGCATACATCTTAGCACCAATCGGATTAAAAGTTAATGATGTAGTTATGTCAGGTGCAAATGCTGATATTAAACCAGGTAACAACTTACCAATATCAAGCATACCAGTAGGTACATTAATTCATTGTATCGAATTAAAACCTGGTAAGGGAGCACAAATGGTTAGAAGTGCTGGAAACAGTGCACAACTTATGGCAAAAGAAGGAAAATACGCACATGTAAGATTACCTTCTGGCGAAATGAGACTTGTAAGTGTAAATTGTACAGCAACAATCGGTCAAGTTGGAAACACAGAACATGAAAATGTTAAACTTGGTAAAGCAGGTAAGAGCAGATGGTTAGGTAAAAGACCAGAAGTTAGAGGTTCTGTAATGAACCCTAACGATCACCCACATGGTGGTGGTGAAGGTAAGTCACCAGTTGGTAGACCAGGACCTGTTACTCCTTGGGGTAAACCAGCTCTTGGATATAAGACAAGAAATAAGAAGAAAGCAAGCAATAAGTTTATCGTAAAGAGAAGAAATAGCAAATAAGCTTGTGTTAAGCTTTAAACTTGAAAGAAGGAGGAAATAACATGTCAAGATCACTAAAAAAAGGACCTTTTGTAGACAAAAAGTTATTAGCAAGAGTTGAAAAAATGAATGCTGAAAACAAAAAAGATGTTTTAAAGACATGGTCTAGATCATCTACAATATTCCCACAAATGGTAGGACATACAATTGCAGTTCATGATGGAAGAAAACATGTTCCAGTATATATATCTGACGAAATGATTGGTCATAAATTAGGAGAATTTGTTCCAACAAGAACATTTAAAGGACACGCTGGAGATAAGACAACTAAAGTTGGCAAATAATCGTTATAAATAAAAAGGAAGGAGAAACCTAAAATGGAATCTAGAGCAAGCTTAAAATATGCTAGAATATCAGCTAGAAAAGTGCAAATAGTTATAGATTTAATTAGAGGCAAATCAGTTGATGAAGCATTAGCTATATTAAAATTCACACCAAAAGCAGCATCTCCATTGGTTGAAAAAGTTTTAAAATCAGCCATTGCAAATGCTGAAAACAATCACAATATGAAAGCTGACAAATTGTATGTTGCTGAGATTTACGCAAATCAAGGACCTACAATGAAGAGAATAAGAGCAGCTACACAAGGTAGAGCTAACAGAATTAGAAAAAGAACTTCTCATATCGAAGTTGTATTAAAAGAGAGAGAATAGAAAGAAAGGAGGAATTATTTCATGGGACAAAAAATGGACCCACATGGTTTAAGAGTGGGAATTATAAAAGATTGGGATTCTAAATGGTATGCTGATAAAAAAGATTTTTCAGACAAACTAGTAGAAGACTACAAGATTCGTGAAATCGTAAAGAAAAAATTATTTGTAGCTGGTATTGCTAAAATCGAAATCGAAAGAACAGCTAATAACATGAGAGTTAATGTATTAGTTGCAAAACCAGGATTAGCATTAGGAAAAAACGGAGAAATCGTTAATAAATTAAGAGAAGAATTATCTAAGAAGTTTGGTAAAGATATCAATGTAAACATAGTTGAAGTTAAAAACCCAGATGTTGATGCTCAACTAGTTGCAGAAAATATTTGCGGACAATTAGAAAGAAGAATTTCATACAGAAAAGCTATGAAACAATGCATGGCAAAAGCTATGAAAGCAGGAGCTAAAGGTATTAAAACACAAGTTTCTGGAAGACTTGGTGGTGCCGAAATAGCAAGATCAGAATTTTATAGAGAGGGAACAATACCTCTACAAACTTTAAGAGCTGATATAGATTATGGATTCTATGAAGCAAATACAACTTATGGAAAAATAGGTGTAAAAGTTTGGATATATAAAGGTGAAGTACTTCCTGCAAAGAAAACAGCAGAAGGAGGTAGAAAATAATGCCATTAATGCCAAAAAGAACTAAATATAGAAAAATGATGAAAGGCAGAAATAGAGGAAAAGCAACAAGAGGAACAGAAGTTGTATATGGTGAATATGGACTAGAAGCCCTTGAAGCTGGATGGATAACATCAAACCAAATCGAAGCTGCCAGAATAGCAATGACAAGATTTATCAAAAGAGGTGGTAATGTTTGGATTAAAATATTCCCAGACAAACCAATAACAAAGAAACCTGCTGAAACTCGTATGGGTAGTGGTAAAGGTGCTGTTGAATACTGGGTAGCAGTAGTAAAACCAGGCAGAATACTATTCGAAATGGATGGAGTATCAGAAGAAGTAGCAAGAGAAGCTTTAAGATTAGCTGCTCACAAATTACCTGTAAAAACTAAATTTGTTTTTGCTAATAAAGATAAAGGTGGTGAAAACGATGAAGCTTAATGAAATTAGAAATACAACTTCATCGGATTTAAATAAAGAGCTAGTTGAATTAAAACAAGAATTATTCAAATTAAGATTTCAACTTGCTACAAATGGTTTAGACAATCCGATGAAAATCAAAAACATAAAGAAAGATATTGCTAGAATTAAAACAGTAATAAGAGAAAGAGAAATAAAAGGTGAAGAATAATAAACACCTAAAATCCTATGGAAAGGAGAACTAATATGGAACAAAGACATTTGAGAAAAACTAGAGTTGGTAAAGTTGTAAGTGATAAAATGGACAAAACTGTAGTTGTAGCCGTAGAAACAGGTTATAAACACCCATTATACGGAAAAATCATGAAAAGAACATTTAAATTAAAAGCTCATGATGAAAATAACGAATGTGGAATTGGCGATACAGTAAAAGTAATGGAAACAAGACCATTATCTAAAGATAAGAGATGGAGAGTTGTTGAAATTACAGAAAAAGCTAAATAGGAAGGAGATATTAAAATGATACAACAACAAACAATACTTAAAGTAGCAGACAATACTGGTGCTAAAGAGTTAATGTGTATCAGATGCCTAGGTGGATCTTTTAGAAAGTTCGCTAACATCGGTGATGTTATTGTAGCTTCAGTAAAAAGCGCTGCACCAGGAGGAATGGTAAAAAAAGGTGATGTTGTTAAAGCTGTTATAGTAAGAAGCAAAAAAGGTAAACATAGACCAGATGGTTCTTATATCAGATTTGATGACAATGCTGCCGTAATAATAAAAGAAGACAAAAACCCAAGAGGAACTCGTATATTTGGGCCTGTTGCTAGAGAATTAAGAGATAAAGAATATATGAAAATTCTATCTCTAGCTCCAGAAGTTCTATAAGAGAGAAATAAAAAATAAAAGGTGGTGTTAAATAGAGATGAATAGTCTACACGTAAAAAAAGGTGATACAGTAGTAGTAAATTCAGGTGCTGATAAAAACAAAAAAGGTAAAGTACTAGAAGTATTACCAAAAGATAATAAGGTTGTAGTTGAAGGTGTAAATGTAAGAACAAAACACACAAAGCCTAGAAGAGCTGGTGAAGCTGGCGGAATTATAAAATCTGAAGTTGCAATTAATGCATCTAAAGTAAACCCATTATGTAGCAAATGCGGAAAAGGCGTTAGAACAAAAACTCTAATTAATAAAGATGGTTCTAAAGTAAGAGCATGTGCAAAATGCGGTACAGAAATAAAGTAGAAAGGAGGTAATCATTAAATGACTAGATTACAAGAATTATATAAAAATGAAGTTGTTCCAGAACTTATGAAGAAATTCAACTATACATCAGTTATGCAAGCACCAAAACTTGAAAAAATAGTTATAAACATGGGTGTTAGCGATGTAAGAGATAACTCAAAAGCATTAGAATTTGCAATGAGAGATTTATCAATAATTACTGGACAAAAACCAATTGCTACAAAAGCAAAAAAATCAATAGCTGGATTTAAAATCAGAGAAGGCATGGAAATCGGTTGTAAAGTAACATTAAGATCTGATAAAATGTATGACTTCGCAGACAAACTATTCAGCGTAGCACTTCCAAGAGTTAGAGATTTCAAAGGATTATCTCCAAATTCTTTCGATGGAAGAGGAAACTATTCAATGGGTGTTAAA
>CAZRQF010000030.1:0-12859 GCA_964602275.1 uncultured Eubacteriales bacterium | reverse complement strand
CAAAAGTAAAATCAGAACTAGGAAAAGGAAGTATAGAGTTTGAGCTAGTTTAAAAAGATGCGCCCTCAGAAAAACTAGACTAGTTGACGAAATGCGGAATTTGTAGTAGAATTGTGCAAGAAAAGGAGTTGATTTAGATGGATAAAAAAATAATAGTAGAACCAAGAACATTACCAGGGTTTATGGAGTTATTGCCTCATGCCCAAATACAGTTTAATCATATAAAGGATGTTATCCGTCATTCTTATGAAAAGTTTGGCTTTTTGCCAATTGATACTCCTGTAATTGAAAGTTCGGAAGTGCTTTTAGCAAAAGCTGGTGGAGAAACTGAAAAACAAATATATCGTTTTAATAAAGGCGAAAATGATTTATCTTTAAGATTTGATTTGACAGTTCCTTTGGCAAAATATGTTGCTAAAAATTATAACGATATTACTTTCCCTTTTAGAAGATATCAAATTGGAAAGGTTTATCGTGGCGAGAAAGTTCAAAGAGGAAGATATAGAGAGTTTTATCAATGCGATATTGACATTATAGGCGATGGCGAGCTTAGCATTATAAATGATGCAGAAGTGCCTAGTATCATTTATAGTATTTTCTCTGAATTGGATTTTGGAAAATTTACAATTAGAATGAATAATAGAAAAATTTTGTCGGGATTTTTTAATGCATTAAATTTAAGTGATAAAATAGTTGATGTGTTAAGAATTATTGATAAAATTGATAAAGTTGGAAAAGATGTTGTTTTAGAAATGCTAGTAGATATAGATATTTCTAAAGATGTAGCAAATAAGATTGTTGAGTTTGTTACAACTAAAGAAAATGTTATTGAGTATTTGAAAAGTTTAAATATAGAAGATGAAACTTTTAATACAGGCGTGAATGAACTAGAGCAAGTTTTATCTTACATTGAATCTTTCGGTGTTACAAAAGAGTATTATATGGTTGATTTGAGCATTGCAAGAGGCTTAGACTATTACACAGGAATGGTGTATGAAACTATATTAGATGACCACCCTGAAGTTGGTAGTGTATGTTCTGGCGGAAGATACGATAATTTGGCAGAATTTTATACAAATAAAAAATTGCCAGGTGTTGGTATTTCAATAGGATTAACAAGATTGTTCTTTATTTTAAATGAGTATAACTTGCTTTCTGAAAATGAAAAGAAATCTATTTCAGATGTTGTTATTATTCCAATGATTGAAGATTTATCATACCCAATAGAAGTTGCAACCGTGTTAAGAAAAAAAGGCATTAATGTAGAAATTTATTTTGAAAACAAGAATATGAAAAAGAAAATGAATTATGCAAATAAATTGAATGTGCCACAAGTAATAATTATTGGTGAGGACGAGTTAAACTCAAAAACAGTTACATTAAAAAATATGACAACAGGTGAACAAAAAAATATAGCGGTAGATGAAATTGATATATAAAAAACGGATAAAATATAAAAATACCATTTTTGCATTGCAAGAATGGTATTTGTTTTATATTGGGATATTTTTTATGTATATTTTACGGGGCAAAAATTGCCATGAAAAACTATTGCAAATATGGGTATAATGATATAAAATCAAACTTGAAAAAATATAGAAAATTTATAGTTTTCTTAAATGTTAAGGAGGAATATTTTATGTCAATTAAAGCAGGAATTAATGGTTTTGGTAGAATAGGAAGTTTAGCATTTGTAGCATCTTTGGATAAAGATGAAATAGATGTTGTAGCAATTAATGATCCATTTATCGATGTTGAATACATGGTATATATGATTAAACATGATACAATACATGGACAATTTAAAGGTGAAGTTTACGCAGAAAATGGCGAAATAGTTATAAATGGTAAGAGAGTAAAAGTATTTAACGAAAAAGACCCAGCTAATATTCCTTGGGGTGAAGTTGGTGCAGAGTATGTATTAGAGTGTTCAGGCGTATTTACAACACTTGAAACTGCAAATGCACATTTACAAGCTGGAGCGAAAAAAGTTGTTATAAGTGCACCTTCAAAGGATGCCCCTATGTTTGTTATGGGTGTTAATAATGAAACTTATACACCAGATATGAACATTGTTTCAAATGCTTCTTGTACAACTAACTGTTTAGCACCACTTGCAAAAGTAATACATGATAAATTTGGAATTAAAGATGGATTAATGACAACAGTTCACTCAACAACTGCTACTCAAAAAACAGTTGACGGTGCTTCTAAAAAAGATTGGAGAGGTGGAAGGGCTGCTTCTGCAAATATCATCCCTTCATCTACT
Source organism: uncultured Eubacteriales bacterium (assembly GCA_964602275.1). Classification (GTDB taxonomy): domain Bacteria; phylum Bacillota; class Clostridia; order TANB77; family UBA1234; genus RGIG6291. Next base: position 10,590 of record CAZRQF010000030.1, on the reverse strand, counting down.
GGTGCTGCTAAAGCAGTTGGAAAAGTAATTCCTTCTTTGAATGGAAAATTAACAGGTATGTCTTTCAGAGTTCCAACAGTTGATGTATCAGTTGTTGATTTAACAGTAAACCTAGAAAAACCAGCAACATACGAAGAAATTTGTGCTGCTGTAAAAGAAGCTTCAGAAGGCGAGCTAAAAGGAATTTTAGGATATACAGACGAATTATTAGTATCTTCTGATTTCATACATGATCCAAGAACATCAATATTTGATGAAAAAGCAGGTATCGCTTTAACAGATACATTTGTTAAATTGGTTGCTTGGTATGATAACGAATGGGGATATTCAAACAAATTATTAGATTTAGCAATTTACATGAGTACAAAACAATAAAGAGTATGTGAAGATAGCAGATTGGCTTTTTTAAAAAGCTAATCTACTATTTTTGCACTAAAACTTATATGAAAGGAAGTAGTAAAATGCTTAATAAAAAAACAATTGAAGATGTGGAAGTTAGCGGAAAAAAAGTTTTAGTTCGTTGTGACTTTAATGTTCCACAAGACGAAAACGGCAATATCACTGATGATAGAAGAATTAGAGAAGCTTTAAAAACAATCAAATATTTGATAGATAACAACGCTAAGGTTATTTTATGCTCACACCTAGGAAGACCAAAGGGAGAGTTTAACAAAAAGTATTCATTAGAACCAGTAGCTAAAAGATTATCAGAATTACTTAATATAGATGTAAAATTAGCTAGTGATGTAATCGGCGATAGTGCAAAAGAATTAGCAAGTAGTTTAAATGATGGCGATGTAATGCTTCTTGAAAATGTTAGATTTCACGCTGAAGAAGAAAAAAATGACCCAGAGTTTTCAAAAGAACTTGCAAGCTTGGCAGAAGTATATGTAAATGATGCGTTTGGTACAGCTCATAGAGCACACGCTTCAACAGCGGGTGTTGCAGATTATTTGCCAGCGGTTTGTGGTTATTTAATAAAAAAAGAAATAGAAGTTATGGGAAAAGCTTTAACAAATCCAGAAAGACCATTTGTTGCAATTTTAGGTGGTAAAAAAGTTTCTGATAAAATAAGTGTTATTGAAAATTTAATTGATAAAGTAGATACATTAATAATAGGTGGCGGAATGGCATATACATTCTTTAAGGCTAAAGGATATGAAGTTGGCAAGTCAATTTGTGAGCTTGATAAGGTTGATTTAGCAAAAGAGTTACTTAAAAAAGCTGAAGAAAAAGGCGTAAAACTTTTACTACCGATAGATAATGTTATAGCTACGGAGTTTTCAAATGATGCTGAAAGAAAAGTTGTTGCATCAGATGAAATACCAGCTGATTGGGAAGGATTAGATATAGGTCCTGCAACGGTTGAATTATTTGCAAAAGAGCTAGAAGATGCAAAGACAGTTGTTTGGAATGGACCTATGGGTGTTTTTGAATTAGATAATTTTGCGGCAGGAACAAATAAAATAGCAGAAGTTTTAGCTAGAATAGATGCTACTACAATTATCGGTGGCGGAGATAGTGCAGCAGCTGCTGAAAAAGGTGGCTTCGCAGATAAAATGACTCATATTTCTACTGGTGGTGGAGCTTCGCTTGAATTTTTAGAAGGTAAAACATTGCCAGGCATAGCTTGTTTATTAGAAAGATAATTATAAATCATGAGTAATGAAGTTATATAAAAATAGCTTCATTACTTGTGCGATATGAAAAGAGGATGTAATATGAGAAAAAAAGTAATTGCGGGTAACTGGAAAATGAACAAAACACCAATAGAAGTTGTAGAATATATGGAAGCTTTTGCTGAGAGAGTAAAAGATGCAGAAGCTACTGTAATTTTGTGTGCACCATATATTGACTTGATGATTCTTATGAAACTTGCAGATGATACAAATGTAAGAGTTGCAGCTCAAAATATGCATTATAAAACTAGTGGAGCATATACAGGTGAAGTTTCGCCAAGGATGCTTCGAGATATTGGAGTTGAGTATGTAATAATCGGCCACTCAGAAAGAAGAGAGTATTTTAACGAAACGGACGAAACTGTAAATGAAAAAATAAGATCAGCATTTGCATATCATTTAAAGCCTATTCTTTGCGTTGGCGAAACATTAGCACAAAGAGAAGAAGGCGTTACAAAAGAAGTTATTACAGCTCAAGTAAGGCGTGCGTTAGATGGACTTGATAAGTATAGTGTAGCTAAAACAATTATTGCTTATGAGCCTATTTGGGCAATTGGCACAGGAAAAACAGCAACTGCAAATGAAGCAAATGAAGCAATAAAATGGATTAGAGATGAAATAAGAAATATATACGGAGATGAAACTGCCGATGAGATTATTCTTCAATATGGTGGAAGTGTAAAACCTTCTAATGCAAAAGAATTATTTGAAATGTCAGATATAGATGGTGCTTTAGTTGGTGGTGCTAGTTTAGACCCCCTTGAATTTGCAAGGATTGTAAATTACAATAAATAATTTCTGATTGAACTTATAAAAAGTTTAAAGAGAAATAAGAAAGGAAGCTTATTATGGATAAAAAACTCGTTATGCTAGCTATTTTAGATGGTTGGGGAATTAACGAAAATGAAGAAGGAAATGCTGTAAAAATTGCAAAAACACCTAATTTAGATGCAATTATGAAGCAATATCCAACTACAAAAATTAAAACAAGTGGATTAGATGTAGGATTACCAGAAGGTCAAATGGGTAACTCAGAAGTTGGACACACTAATATTGGTGCTGGTAGAATTGTATATCAAGAACTTACTAGAATTACAAAATCAATACAAGATGGCGATTTCTTTGAGAAGAAAGAATTTTTAGACGCTATAAAATATTGTAAAAAACAAGATAGCGATTTGCATTTGTATGGATTGTTGTCAGACGGTGGAGTACATAGTCATAATACTCATTTGTATGCATTGCTTGAGCTATGCAAAAGAGAAGATTTTAAAAATGTATATGTACATTGTTTCTTAGATGGTAGAGATACTCCACCTGCATCAGGCGAAGGCTATATAGTAGAGCTTGAAGAAAAAATGAAAGAAATTGGTGTGGGCAAAATTGCTTCTATCATGGGAAGATACTACGCTATGGATAGAGATAAGAGATGGGAAAGAGTTGAGCTTGCGTACAATGCATTAGCAAAAGGCGAAGGCTTAACTGCACATTCAGCAGTAGATGCAATTGAAAGTGCATATCAAAGAGAAGAGTTTGACGAGTTTGTAAAGCCAACTGTAATTTTAGAAAATGACAAGCCAATCGCAACTATAAAGCAAAACGATTCTGTTATATTCTTTAATTTTAGACCAGATAGAGCAAGAGAAATTACAAGAGTTTTTGTAGACAAGAATTTTGACGGATTTGAAAAGAAATTTTTATATGTAAATTATGTATGCATGACACAATATGACGAGTCTATTCCAAATGTTGAAGTTGCTTTTAAGCCAGATAAGATAGAAAATACATTTGGCGAATATATTAGTAAGCTTGGTTATACTCAACTTAGAATTGCCGAAACAGAAAAATATGCGCATGTAACATTTTTCTTTAATGGCGGAAATGAAGTTGAATATGAAGGCGAAAATAGAATATTAGTAAATTCGCCAAAAGTAGCTACATATGATTTAAAACCAGAGATGAGTGCATATGAAGTTACCGACAAGGTAGTAGATGTAATTCGTAAAAGACAAAACGATGTAATAATATTAAACTTTGCAAATTGTGATATGGTAGGACATACTGGTGTGTTAGAGGCAGCAGTAAAAGCTGTTGAAACGATTGATGAATGTATAGGAAAAATTGTTGACGAAATAAACAGACAAAATGGTGTAATATTAATTACAGCTGACCATGGAAATGCGGAGCAAATGATAGACTATACAACAGGCGATCCGTTTACAGCACATACAACTTATGAAGTACCACTTATAGTTGCCGGCTTATCTGAAAATGCTAGATTAAAAAACGGTGGTCGCCTTGCCGACTTAGCACCAACAATGCTAGATATTATGGGAGAAGAAAAACCTATTGAAATGACGGGAGAAAGCTTAATCGAAAAATAAAAATTAATAAAGTAATCTAAATGAGAGTTTATTCAAACTCTCATTTTTCTTGCTTAAAACAATATTGCTACTTGTAAATTAGGACAATAAATGATAAATTATAGGTGTAATTAGACATGCTAAATGTCATGCAATTTTGAAGGAGGTTTTTAGATGATTTATTCAAGCGAAGTTGAAAAAATGTGTCCTTTAGCAAAAGGAGCAAATCATGGACCAGCTCCAATTCCTGAAGAAGGAAAATGGGTGCAAGCAAAAGAAATTAAAGATATTTCTGGTTTAACACATGGTATTGGTTGGTGTGCACCACAACAAGGTGCTTGTAAATTAACACTAAATGTAAAAGATGGTGTTATTCAAGAAGCACTAGTTGAAACAATTGGATGTAGTGGTATGACACACTCAGCTGCTATGGCGGCCGAAATATTAACAGGAAAGACAATATTAGAAGCATTAAACACAGACCTAGTTTGTGATGCTATAAATACTGCAATGAGAGAACTTTTCCTACAAATCGTGTATGGAAGAACGCAAACTGCTTTCTCAGAGGGTGGACTTCCAATAGGTGCAGGACTTGAAGATTTAGGAAAAGGTTTAAGAAGCCAAGTTGGAACAATGTATTCAACTGTTGCAAAAGGACCAAGATACTTAGAACTAGCAGAGGGCTATGTTACAAGAATTGGTGTAAATAAAGATGGCGAAATAATTGGATATGAATTTGTACATATGGGTAAAATGATGGAATTTATTAAAAAAGGTGAAGATCCAAAAGTAGCCATAGAAAAGGCAACAGGAACTTATGGTAGATTCGCAGAAGCAGACAAATATCTTGACCCTCGTCATGAATAGTTTGCAAAAGAATCAGATAAAAATAAGGAGGTAATGAAATGGCTTTATTTGAAAGTTATGAAAGAAGAATAGATCAAATAATACCAGTACTTAATAAATATGGTATTGAGTCTTTAGAAGAAGCAAAGAAAATTTGCGATGATAAAGGTATAGATGTTGCAGGTATAGTTAGAGGTATTCAACCAATTTGCTTTGAAAACGCATGTTGGGCATATACAGTAGGTGCTGCAATTGCAATTAAGCAAGATATAAGACTTGCTTCATATGCAGCAGAAGCAATTGGCGAAGGACTACAAGCTTTTTGTATTCCAGGTTCTGTTGCTGACGACAGAAAAGTAGGCTTAGGACATGGTAACCTAGCTGCAATGCTTCTTCGTGAAGAAACAAAATGTTTTGCATTTTTAGCAGGACACGAATCATTTGCAGCAGCAGAAGGTGCAATTGGTATTGCAAAATCTGCTAATAAAGTTAGAAAAGAACCATTAAAAGTTATTTTAAACGGCTTAGGAAAAGACGCAGCACAAATTATTTCTAGAATTAATGGTTTTACATATGTTCAAACTAAGTTTGACTATTACACAGGTAAATTAGAAATAGTTAAAGAAACTGCTTATTCAGACGGAGAAAGAGCTAAAGTAAGATGCTTTGGTGCAGACGATGTTAGAGAAGGTGTTGCAATAATGCATCATGAAGATGTTGATGTATCTATAACAGGTAACTCAACAAACCCAACAAGATTCCAACATCCAGTAGCTGGAACATATAAGAAAGAATGCTATGATAAACATAAGAGATACTTCTCAGTTGCATCAGGCGGTGGAACAGGAAGAACATTGCATCCAGACAACATGGCTGCAGGCCCTGCTTCTTATGGTATGACAGATACTATGGGAAGAATGCATTCAGATGCACAATTTGCAGGTTCATCATCAGTGCCAGCACATGTTGAAATGATGGGCTTAATTGGTATGGGTAATAACCCAATGGTTGGAGCTACAGTAGCTGTTGCCGTTGCTATCGAAGAGGCGATGAAATAAATATAATTTAAAAATATATGAAAAGGACTTTAATTAGTCCTTTTTGTTTTATATAAAAGAAAAACAAAATACATTTTATACCATAAAATGTTGACATAATTCTGAAATAATGGTAAAATAATAGAGCAGTTAGATATTATAAAAGCTTTCTAATGTAATATTAGACAAGAAATTTATGCTTCCTAAAAGGAGCATATAATTTAAAATTAATTTTAAGGAGGAAACTTACAATGAGTTAGAAAATTCTCTGTTTAGGCACTAGTTTACTTTAAAAGACAACAAAAAAGGAGAATGACAATGACAGTTAATTTTGACACCTATACTTTTGAAATCCAGAATACCACCAACGGTCCTACTCTTATGTGCATCACTTCTGAAAATAAGCTCAAGGGTGTTAAGCTTCCTTCGAAGGCAAGTTGGTATAAGGCAGAAGCGGCAGAGCATACTTTTTTCCCACGGGAAATGTATGACGATATTGAAGTGAAAAATACGCAAAATGCCTATATCGATGATCTCGTGAAAAGCCAGCTTAATCTTAGCGGGTGCAAAGTTGTTGACGAAGATGAAATTCGTCGCAAGGCACTTAAAGAGTACAGGGCATATTGCTATGGCGTTTTCAAGAATATTATCTCTGACATTCTTGATGGAATCGGAGGTTATGAATTCCTTAAGAGTATGATGAGATACCTTGAAAATGACAAAGTGAGTTACTTTATCAACAAGGCTATTTGCGAAATCTCTATGCAAAAGTAATTAAAAGGAGGGCGATTGCCCTCCTTTTTGTATGGTTTTAAAAAGTGTATATTTTATTTAAAATACAGGCATACTTATATATAAGAGGTGGTTATCTATGAAAAAGTATGTTGAAATTGAATATGTACATGCAAGAGAAGTGTTAGATTCAAGAGGAAATCCTACGGTTGAAGTAGAGGTTATGACGGAAAATGGAGAAATAGGAAGAGCCATTGTACCGTCACGGAGCATCTACTGGAAAATATGAAGCATATGAATTGCGTGACGGAGATAAAAGTAGATATGGCGGAAAAGGTGTACTAAATGCAGTACGAAATGTAAATGAAGTAATTGCACCAGAAATCGAAGGGTTAAATGTATTAAATCAAACTGAAATTGACGAAGTAATGATAGAACTTGATGGTACTGAGAACAAAACAAAACTAGGAGCAAATGCAATTTTAGGTGTATCAATGGCAGTAAGTAAAGCTGCAACATTCAACCTTGAAATACCTCTATACGAATATTTAGGCGGAATTGCGGGAAAAACAATTCCAACACCTATGATGAACATTTTAAATGGCGGAAAACATGCTGATAATAATATTAATATTCAAGAATTTATGATTGTTCCAACATTAAAAACATCGATATCTGAAAAAATAAGAATGTGTAGCGAAATATATATGAATTTAAAAAACATTTTGAAGAAAAATCATTATGCCACGAGCGTTGGTGATGAAGGCGGATTTGCACCAAACTTAAAAAATGATGAAGAAGCATTAGACTTACTTGTAGAAGCAATAAGTGAAGCAGGCTATGAAAATGATTTTGCAATTGCTTTAGATGTTGCAGCAAGCGAAATGTACGAAAAAAATAGTTATAATTTTTGGAAAACAAATGTCGTAAGAAGCACAGACGAAATGATAAATTACTATGCTCTACTTGTAGATAAATATCCAATTATCTCAATAGAAGATGCTTTGGCAGATGATGATATCGATGGGTGGATAAAACTTACTAGTGCGTTAGGAGAAAAAATACAACTAGTTGGGGATGACTTATTTACAACTAATATAAATAGGCTTATGGAAGGCGTAAATAAAAAGGCGGCAAACAGTATATTAATAAAACCTAATCAAATAGGCACTATTACAGAAACGATAGACACAATTAATTATGCCAAAAAGCATGGTTATACGACAATTATTTCACATCGTTCTGGTGAAACAGAAGATAGCTATATAGCAGATTTAGCGGTAGGTTTAAACGCAAAATATATAAAAGCAGGTGCACCAACAAGAAGCGAAAGAACAGCAAAATATAATAGACTTATTAGAATAGAAGAAAAATAATGTCATGCTTTTGCATGGGGGAAGATACTAGGCAGAACATTATGGCATTAGAATTGAAACCAAAGCGACCGGCCGGTCGCTTTATTCGTTCTTGCAAAATCAGACAAAAAGTTATATTATATTGGTGGTATGTATTATTAATGCAAGGAGAATTTAATGAATAAAACTAAAAGAAAAATATTTGAAACAGCAATGAAGCTTTTTGCCGAGAAAGGCTATGAAGCTACTAGCGTTGAAGAGATAACTGCGACTGTTGGCGTTGCAAAAGGTACACTTTATTATCATTTTTCTAGTAAAGAAGAAATATATAACTTTTTGATAGACGAGGGTATGAAGTTATTACATAATAGCATTGAAATAAAGACGGAGAATTTAACTGACCCGATTGCAAAACTTAAAGCAGTTATAACCATACAGTTAAAGGTTATTATGAAATATGACGAGTTTATAACAATATTGCTTAGTCAAATTTGGGGAAATGAGCCTAGACATCAATATTTTAGAAAATATATTTATGAGTATATTGATGTTATAGAAAAAATTATAGAAGAAGGCATTGAAAAAGGTGTAATTAAAGATTGTGACAGTCATTTGATGGCATCTAGTGTTTTTGGAGCAATTTGCAGTGCTAAGATATATAAGTTTAAAAAAGAAGAAAATATAGATATTTCACAAGTCGTAAATAGCATTTTAGAATATATGATTAATGGAATGCATAAATAAAAATTTGGAGGGAATAAGATGGCAGAAGAGCAATATAGAGATTTAAGGGATTTACTTAATAAGGTAGAAGCTAAATATTCAGACGAAGTGGCATTTAAGATAAAATATAGAGATGAAATTGTAGGCGTAAAGTATTCAAAATTTATAGAAGATGTAAAAGCATTTGGTGCATATTTAACAACATTAAACATGGCAAAAAAGAGAGTTGCTTTTATTTCGCCAAATAGATACGAGTGGGCTGTTACATATATGGCGGTTGCTACTTCAAATATAATTGCAGTACCACTTGATAGAGCATTGCCAGAAAACGAGTTTATATTGCTTGTAGAGCGTTCAGAAGCTGATGTTTTAGTGTATGATAATAAGTATTCAGAAGCAATTGAAAAAATGAAAGAAAATAAAAATGTAAAAGTACAATGCTACATAAATATGGATACAGAGCTAAACAAATGTATATCAGATGGTAAGGTAATTTTAACTAAGAAAGATTGTAAATATAATAAAATTAAAATAGATAATGATAAAATGAAATTTATGTTGTTTACATCAGGTACTACATCAACATCTAAGTGCGTTATGCTTTCACATAGAAATATATGTAGCAATATTGAAGCAATTACAAAAACATTAGATGTAACAAAAGACGATACACTACTATCATTTTTGCCACTACATCATACTTTTGAATGTACAGCAGGCTTTTTATATGCAATAAGTGTTGGTGCGAAAATAGCATATTGTGAGGGAATTAGACATTTTCAAAAAAATTTGGGAGATTTTGGAGTTACAGCCATGATAAATGTGCCTGTAATGCTTGAAAATGTTTATAAAAATATTTGGAAGCAAATTGTAAAGAGTAAAAGAGAAAAACAAGTGAAAGTAGCATTAAAATCTAGCGAAGCTTTAATGTTAGTTGGCATTGATGTAAGAAAAAATCTATTTAAAAGCGTTCATGAAGCATTAGGCGGAAAATTAAGATTAATAGTAAGTGGAGCGGCAGGCATACAACCATCTGTTGCAAAAGGTTTTAATGATTTTGGAATTACACTATATCAAGGTTATGGCTTAACAGAAACTTCGCCAGTAGTAGCGGTAGAAAGCTTTGAAAATACTAAAAACGGTTCAGTAGGTAAAGCGTTGCCAAAAATTGAAGTGAAGGTTGACGAACCAAATCATGAAGGCATTGGCGAAATATGGGTAAAAGGTCCTAGCGTAATGCTTGGATATTACAATGACGAAGAAAAAACAAAAGAAGTCATGAAAGGTGGCTGGTTTAAAACTGGCGACTTAGGAAAAATAGATAAAGACGGATTTATATTTATAACAGGTAGAAAAAAAGATGTAATAGTTTTGAAAAACGGTAAAAACATTTTCCCAGAAGAGCTAGAAAACTTAATAAATAACAATGTTGAATATGTAAAAGAGTCACTAGTATATGGCGACGAAGCAGAAGACGGAGAAGTAACATTAAAAGCAAAAATCGTATATGATAAAGAACAAGTTATTGAAAATCTAGGAATAATGGAAGATGACGAGCTAAAAGATCATTTCATGAAAAAAGTAAAAGAAATTAATAAAAAAATGCCTACATATAAATACATAAGGGATATTATCATTACTGATGAAGAACTTATAAAAACTACAACGAAAAAAACAAAAAGACATGAAGAACTTGCCAAAATAAAAGCTGCAAGGAGTTAGGATTAATTTTGTAAAAAATAGTTGACATAAAACAAAAAGTATTGTATACTAAAAGAGCATTAAAAAAGATTGGAGGGCAGCATCGGAATTATTATTCTCTAAGGTTAGACAAAAAAGAAAACGGAGGAAATTT
>CAZRQF010000029.1:0-12878 GCA_964602275.1 uncultured Eubacteriales bacterium | reverse complement strand
ACACACACACACACAAGTAATTTTACTAACAGTTTAAAAGGTTTAAAAATCGCACGAATTTTTTGCGGGTTTACAAAATATAAATTATGAAGACTAACTTTACTAGGTAAAACTAGTAAGGCTAGTCTTTTTGTGTTTTTAAATTAACTTTTTATCTACAAAAAATAAAATAAGGAGGAAGAGAAAAATGAAAAGAAACAAAGGCGTTTCAATGATTACATTAATAATCACAATTATTGTAATAATTATTTTAGCAGCGATTGCGTTTGTCGGAATGGACGATGCAACGGGTAGTGCTCAATATGCCAAGTTTTCTAGCGAGTTTGGCGACTATGCAACAAACTTTACAGGTGGAGCAGTTACAAAAGTGCAAGAATCACTAGGTTTAGCAGGAAAGGTTGCAAATAAGGCACAAATTGTATATTGTGCAGCAAGAGGTGTAAATTTATCAGAGTTTGACAAGGTGCTAAATGGAGTAGTAACTCCTAGCGGTTACACAAGCACAAGATTTCAAACTGACATAAAAGATGCAACAGGAGCTACATATGTGCTAGCAACCGCCGATACTCCATGTTATGAAATAAAAGACGATGTAATGAAAGAATATAAAGGCAAAAGCTTTTATGGAAATGCAAATGGACAGGAAACCCATTGGGTAACAGCAACTGGAAAAGTATTTACACTTCCTGGTTATCCAAGAACAGTAGACGGCGAAGAGAGAATGTATATAAGTGCAGACTTATACTATGTGCCAGAAAATGGCGAAATGATACTTGCAAGCAAACTAATTGCAAAAGAAATAGAAAAAATAGGCGATGAAACATCAGGTGCAACAGTAGGAAATCAAAATGTCGCAGATGCGGCAGACCATGCAAGTCCAAGTGAAGAAGATACCGGCAATCCAGAAGTGCTAGCCAAAATAAAAGTAGGCGACTATGTGGAATATACACCAGATACAGCGGAAGTTAACGCCAATTATGCAGTATTAACAGATATAACTTATACTAAGGGTACTCCAACAAAATGGAGAGTATGGGCAATAGAGGGAAATGATGTAGTAATAATGCCAATAAGCCCAGTTGGAAGTTTAACATTAGGAGAATATGGAAGTCCACAAAAAGGCTTTGACGACTATAAAAATGCAGAAGAAATAATAAACAAAGTATGCAAAATATACACAAATAAAGCTTTAGGAGTAACTGAAAGTAGCATAAGAAGTTTAACGATAGAAGACTTGGAAGCTACAAATGTATCAACACTAGCAACGCAGAAGTTATCTAATACAGATGGTTTAGAATATGGAACTATAAAAAAATACGAAGGAGGAAGTTATTTTGCAGCAGAATATAACGAAACAACAGGAGAAAATGAAATGTTAGAAGAACATAGAGTAGCAACGAGTAGTAATCCAGTAACATTAAAGCAGACATATTATATGTCAAATGCTCCAGATTGGCATACACTAGAAACATCAAGTGATACATATGGCACGCTAATTGGAAACAATAATGGTTGGCTGGCCTCGCCGTGCATCGATTGCCGTAATGGTTTAGCGTTCTTACTTGTGGGCTATGCACGCAGTAACTTGGTGATTGCTTCCTGTTTGCTGGCCTCGGACGGTAGCAACGCTTACCCGAATAGTTTAGGCGTTCGCCCACTAGTAACACTTAGCTCTACGGTCCTAGAGGGAGAAGGAGATAGTAGCAACTTTGTGGCATAGACGATAAAAAATTAAGTGTAAAAAGTAAAAAATTAACAAAAAATTACAAAAATATTGCAATTTACATAAAAAAGTGTTAAAATGAAAATACACAATATAGTGATATTGTGAATAATTGAAAGAATCCTGAAGGAGGACTCAAACATGAAGACTAGTAACACCAAGGACCAGGTTCGTTTCTCTAAGTATGCCGATTTCCAGGCTGAGCATCGTGAGGCTGAGCGCCACAATCGTGGTCAGTACAACAAGGCGGAAATCAAGGGAATGCTCCGGAATTTCAAGCATCAGGGTATGTCTTTCGAGACTGTATGTTCTGTGATTGAAGAGTACGGAAAAATCTCGGGAACCACGATCCCCTCCAAGGATCAGCTTACCTATTGGTGGGCACAGATCCGGTAATTCTTTCAACCTGCAAATGTCTAATTTGCATAAGCGGGTTGTACACCAGGCAGTGCCTGGTGTTTTTTTGTGCCATTTTAGTTGACATATTACAAAAACTAATATATAATTTGTCGTATATTGAAAGACGATGAACAAGAGGAGTAGATTGCTAGAGTTGCAAGAGAAGAAAGGTTGGTAGCTGAGAGCCTTTCTCAACTTGAATAATTGAAGGTAGCTTGGGAGTTCTAATGCTGAAAGTTTTAGCTAGTCTAATTTAGTAGGTGTTGGCGTTTACATGCGTTAAATGTTTTAAGGTAATAATAAGATTTATTGATTTAGTTTTGTTATTATGAATTAAGGTGGTACCACGAGCAAATCGTCCTTTTGGATGTGTTTGCTCTTTTTGTTTTTTAAAGGTTGGGTGAGATTTTATGTGGATTAATTTGATTTCTGCAATTGGCGTGCTCGTCGGTGTCGTCTTTGTGTTTGATGCTAGAAGAATTACAAAGAAAAATTTTTCGTCATCTGACGAAAACAAGATTACGCTTGGCATAAAAATTTTTGGAGCATTGCTTATATTCATATTTGGAATGCTTGTATTTATTCCATAAAAAGTAACAAAAGTTTATTATAAATGTTAAATAATTAAAGGAGGATAAAATAAAAATGAATTTATTAGCAAAGGCTTATGAGCCAAAAGAATTTGAAGATAGAATTTATGAAAATTGGATGGAAAAAAGATATTTTGAAGCGAATGTAAATAGCACGAAACCTGCTTTTACAATTATGATGCCACCACCAAATATAACTGGTGTTTTACATATGGGGCATGGAATGGACAATACATTACAAGATGTTATTGTTAGATATAAAAGAATGCAAGGCTTTGAAACTTTGTGGGTTCCTGGTGTTGACCATGCGAGCATAGCAACAGAAGCTAAGATTGTTGCTCAAATGAAAAAAGAGGGTATCACAAAAGAAGATATTGGTAGAGAGGGCTTTTTAGAAAGAGCTTGGGCATGGAAAGAACAATATGGCGGTACTATATTAACTCAACTTCGCAAGATGGGTGTTTCTTGTGACTGGTCAAGAGTAAGCTTTACTATGGACGAAAATTTGACAAGAGCAGTAAAGAGAGTGTTTGTTAATTTATATAATAAGGGACTTATCTATAAAGGCGAAAGAATGATTAACTGGTGTCCTACTTGTAAAACTTCTATTTCTGATGCAGAAGTTGAATATGAAGAAGAGGCAGGTCACTTATGGCATATTAGATATGTAACACCTGATGGAAAAGACGAAATTATAGTAGCTACAACAAGACCTGAAACAATGCTTGGTGATACTGCCGTTGCAGTTCATCCTGATGACGAAAGATATACACACTTGATTGGAAAAACAGTTGTACTTCCAATTATGAATAAAGAAATTCCGATTGTTGCAGATAACTATGTTGAAAAAGAGTTTGGTACTGGTGCTGTTAAAATTACGCCAGCTCATGATCCTAATGACTACGAAGTAGGATTAAGACATAACTTAGAAGTTATAAAAGTTTTTGACGAAGAAGCAAAAATGAATGATTTAGTACCTAAATATAAAGGCATGGACAGAATGGAAGCAAGAAAAGCTATCGTTGAAGATTTAGAAAAATTAGGTGCGTTAGTAAAGACTGAAAATTATTCGCACAATGTAGGAAAGTGCTATCGTTGCCATCAAACTGTTGAACCTGCCGTATCAAAACAATGGTTTGTAAAAATGGAGCCACTTGCTAAGCCTGCAAATGAAGCGGTAAGAAAAGGTGAAACTAAATTTGTACCTGAGCGTTTTGATAAAATATATTTCTCATGGATGGATAATGTAAAAGATTGGTGTATTTCTAGACAATTATGGTGGGGACACAGAATTCCTGCATTTTACTGTGATGCGTGCGGAGAAATGATAGTAAGTGAAAACGATGAGAAAGTTTGTCCAAAATGTGGAGCTACATTAAGACAAGACGAAGATACTTTGGATACATGGTTTAGTTCGGCATTATGGCCATTTGCAACATTAGGTTGGCCAAATGAAACACCAGAATTAAAGAAATTCTTCCCAACTGATGTATTGGTTACTGGGTATGATATTATATTCTTCTGGGTTGCAAGAATGATATTCTCAAGTATGGAAAATATGGGCGAAGTACCTTTTAAAGATGTTTTAATACATGGACTTGTAAGAGATGCACAAGGAAGAAAAATGTCTAAATCTTTAGGAAATGGTATTGACCCACTTGAAGTTATTGATAAGTACGGGGCAGACTCGTTTAGGTTTGCGTTAATTCACGGAACATCAGCAGGTAACGATATGAGATATTCTGATGAAAAAATAGAAGCGGGTAGAAACTTTGCAAACAAGTTGTGGAATGCATCAAGATTTGTTTTAATGAATTTTGGCGATGAAGATTTTACATGCGACGAAAGTAAATTGACAATTGAAGATAAATGGATTAGAACAAAAGCGAATAAAACAATAAAAGAAGTAACAGAGTGCATGGATAGATATGATTTTGGTATAGCACTTCAAAAAATAATGGAATTTGCAAGAGATGAATTTTGTGACTGGTATATTGAAATGGTAAAACCAAGACTTTATGATATGACATCTACAACAAGAGGCGAAGCGTTATCAACGCTTAATGATATGCTTGTAATTGCTCTAAAATTATTACATCCGTTTATGCCATTTATAACAGAAGAAATTTATACAAAATTAAAAGTAGATGCAGAAAGTATAATGATTTCAAAATGGCCTGAATATAATGAGGATGCTAACTATGAAAAAGAAGAAGAAGAGATAGAAACTGCAAAAGAGATTATTAAAGGCGTAAGAAATACAAGAGCAAATATGAATGTTGCACCTTCTAAGAAAGTTAGCATGATATTTGTTACAGATAAATCAGAGGCTATAGAAGCAGGCAGAGGCTTTATAGAAAAACTTGCTGGTGCTGAAAAAATAGAAATACAAAAAGATAAAGCAGGAATACCTGATAATGCAATTTCACTTGCAGTTCCAGGAATTGAGCTTTATATGCCTTTTAATGAATTAGTTGATATAGCAGCTGAAATAGAAAGACTTGAAAAGGAAAAATTAACATATACAAATGAGATTGCTCGTACAGATAAGATGTTATCAAATGAAGGCTTTATAGCAAAAGCACCAGCTCAAAAAATAGAAGAAGAAAAAGCTAAAAGAGAAAAGTATATTGAACTATTAGCAAAAACTGAAGAAAGAATTGCACAATTAAAAGAAAATTAATAATTATAAAAAATGTCGAAATGTTTTCATGTTTCGGCATTTTTTTTGTTTTTTAAAAACTATAATTTATGTATAAAAACTTACAAAGGAGGAAATAATATTATGATATGTGAATTTCAAAAAGATACGAAAAAAATGTATGTCAAGTTTGAAGGCGAAATTGATCATCACACATGTCAAGTTATGAAAAAGGAGCTAGATTATGAAATACAAAAAAGTACACCAAGAAAACTCATATTTGATTTTGAAAATGTAAAATTTATGGATAGCTCTGGCATCGGACTTTTAATCGGCAGATATAAAACTTTACTTAGAATTGGAGCAAAAGCCGAAATAATTAATGTAAGTAAAGAAGTAAAAAGAATATTAGATATGTCAGGAATATTTAAAATAATGCAAATAAAGGAGGAAATAGCATAATGATTTTAAACGAAATGAAATTAGAAATAAAAAGCAAATCAAATAATGAAGCTTTTGCAAGAGTGGTAGTTGCCGCTTTTGCATCGCAGTTAGACCCGACACTTGAACAAATTGCAGATATAAAGACGGCGGTATCAGAAGCAATTACTAATTGTATCATTCATGCTTATGAAATGAATGATGGAATAATAGAACTTAAATGTAGCTTAACAGAAGATAGCATTTATATAGATATAATAGACCATGGAAAAGGTATAGAGAATATAGAAATGGCAAGACAAACACTATACACAACAAAGCCTGATGCGGATAGGTCGGGAATGGGTTTTACTATAATGGAAAGCTTTATGGATAATTTAAAAGTAGAATCAATAGTTGGCATGGGTACAAAAATACATATGGAGAAAATTATAAAGGAGGCAAAATGACAGAGTTGGTATGGCAAGCTCAAAATGGAAATCAAAATGCCATGTCAACATTAATACAAGAAAATGTAGGATTAGTATGGAGCGTAGTAAAAAGATTTACAAACAGAGGATATGAAATAGAGGATTTATTTCAAATAGGTTGTATTGGCCTTTTAAAAGCAATTAGAAGATTTAATGACGATTTTGGCACACAGCTATCAACATATGCAGTGCCGATGATAATTGGAGAAATAAAACGATTTATAAGGGAAGATGGTCCGATAAAGGTAAGTAGAAGTTTAAAAGAATTAGCATACAAGATTGAAGTACTGCAAAATGAAAATATAAAAAATGGTAATGAACAATATACAATACAAGAGTTGAGTGACATATTAAAAATTGGTAAAGAAGAAATTATACTTTCACTCGAAGCAAAAGAACACCTAGAATCACTTGATAGAAAAATATATGATGATGACGAAACTACGATAGCCGATAAAATATTATCTTCAAAAGATGAATATGTTGAATTAATCGATAAACTATCTATAAAAAGTATGATGGAAATTTTAGATGAAAACGAAAAGAAGATTATTATATATAGGTATTTTAAAGAGAAAACGCAAACAGAAGTATCAAAAATTATTGGCGTATCGCAAGTGCAAATTTCACGAATAGAAAAACGAGCGTTATTAAAAATGAAAAATGCGTGTTAGAAAATTTTATACAAACTAAAAACTTCTGTCTTGAAACTTTTTTGTATTTATCATAGAATATACATCGGGAGATGTGATAGCGTGATGAATAAAGTAAAAAAAGAAAAGCTTGAAAAGTTTTTTGTGAATTTTGTTTTTATTAGTTTTATATTGCCGATAGGATTTTTGATTTGGCGAATTATTGCAAACCCTACTACGGGAAGTATTTATGCAGATGCAAGTAGAACTAGGTCAGATTATGTGCTTATGCTAATTCAATGTTTGCTTGGAGTTTTTGCATTAGGAATACCTACATTTTTAACGAAAAAATATAATATAAAAATTCCAAAAACGATGTATATGCTTTATATAATTTTCTTGTATGCAGCGATATTCTTAGGCGAAGTTAGAAATTTTTATTATGTAATTCCGTATTGGGATATGATATTACATACATTTAGCGGAGCTATGATAGGAGCGTTAGGTTTTTCATGTATATCTTTGCTTAATAATATCGAAAATTTACACTTGCATTTGACACCTTTATTTGTTGCTATTTTTTCATTTTGTTTTGCAATTACTTTAGGTGTAGTTTGGGAAATATATGAATATAGCTTTGACGGGTTACTTGGATTAAATATGCAAAAGTTTGCATTAGAAAATGGAGAAAAACTAGTTGGTAGAATGGCACTAGAAGATACGATGCAAGACTTAATAGTAGATGCTTTGGGTGCGTTTTTTATGTCGACGGTAGGTTATATATCGCTTAAATACAAAAAAGGTTGGGTGGAAAAATTAATAATTAAGAAAAATAAGCAAGAATAATTTGTATATATAAAAGACTGTGAGAAAAATTTTAAAAAAGATTTTTCTTGCAGCCTTTTTATTTTAATATCAAAAACTTTATTTGAATTTGGCATATTTTCTTTTGCATGTGAATATATATTTATTAACAAAGGAGGAAACCATTATGCCAATTGATGAAAAGAAAGTTACAAATATGCAAAATGTTTTTTTAGAAAATAGGACACAGCTAAATGTTTCGGGGGTTATTGATGTATTAAATTTTGACGAGCAACTTATAACGCTAGAAACAGAGCTTGGAGTATTAATTGTGAAAGGAGCAAATCTTAAACTAAATAAATTCAATCTAGATAATACAGACCTTAGTGTTAATGGAGATATTAACTCTATAATTTATGACGATAAGCCTGCAAATCATTCTGAAAGTTTTATAACAAGGCTATTTAAATAGGAGGAATGAAAAATATATGTTAGCAGATCAAGTGTACATTTTTTTTAGTAGTGTTGTAATTGGAGCTATAATGGGAGTAGTTTTTGACTTTTTTAGAGCATTAAGGCGAAAAGGAAACACAAAAAACATATTAGTATACATACAAGATACTATATTTTGGTTTATTATAGCAATTATTATTATTGTAAGTAGCTTTATTATAAATAGTGGAGAGCTAAGAGGATATATGTTGCTTGGCTATATTTTGGGAGCTACACTTTATATGGTATTACTTAGCAAGTACATAAAGCTTTTATTTGGCATTATTTTTGACTTTATAGAAAAAATATTTGAGCATATATTAGCACCTTTTAGGAGAATTATGATAAAAAAATTAGAAAAAAGTGATAAAAATGCATAAAAAAGCAGGAGTTTTTACATAAAATGTAGAATTATATAAATATATGGTACGAAAGATAAAACAAATAGGAGATTTTTGTATGAGTAGAGCACTTAAAAAAATGGGTTGTGTTTTCTTGATTACATTTTTTTTGATGTATGCTTGTTTAGTTATGATAAAACAAGAATTTATGTTTATTGAATATAAGCAAGAAATAGAGAAATATGCAAGACTAATTGAAGAGGAAGAATTAAGAAGCGAGTATTTAAACGATACTAGGGCAAGCATTGCTTCTGATGAATATATAGAAGAAGTTGCCAGAAAAAAACTAGGCTTAGTGCTTCCAAGTGAAATTATTTTTGTAAATGCTAATTTATAAATCTCAACGGATATGTTGAGATTTTTTTTGAACCAATTGACTATTTTTGTAAAATGGTGTAAAATTCTCGTATAGATGTGTGAAATTAAAGGAGGAAATTTGTTTTATGCCAGTTAGTGTGGGCGATATTTTAGAAGGTAAGATTACTGATGTTATGCAGTATGGAGTTTTTGTAAAATTAGGAGAAGGAAAGAGCGGGTTAGTACATATTTCAGAAGTTTCAAATGAATATGTTGAGGATATTAACCAAGTAGTAAAAAAAGGAGATACGGTTAAGGTAAAGGTTTTATCAATAGACGATAGTGGAAAAATATCACTTTCAATGAAAAAAGCTTTGCCTAGAGAAGAAAAGAAACCTAGAAATAGTGTAAGAGAAAAAAAGGTTGAAGAAGGACCATTAACATTAGACGATATGTTATCAAAATTCTTAAAAGATAGTGACGAAAGACAATTAGATTTAAAAAGAAGTATGGAATCTAAAAGAGGATATTCAAAGAGGCGTTAGTTCAAAATTAAGTTTCAGGGGATAAAACCCCTGAAATTTGTTTCTAAATTTTATGTAAAAGTATCTAAAATTTTCATGAAAAGGAGAATAATGTATTGGAAGAATTAAAACAGTTATCGGTAATAGAGCTTAGAGAGTTAGCTCGTGATAAAGGAATAAAGATTTCCTCTAAAATGACCAAAAATGAGATTATAGATGCCGTTATGACATCGTTAAACGAAAAAACTGCTGAAGCTAATATTTCAAAAAACATTTTGGTTGAACCAGAAGTTACACCAAACAATAAAGACGATTTTATGGTTGAAGGCGTACTTGAAGTTTTGCCTGATGGATATGGCTTTTTAAGAGGAGAAAACTATTTATCAACACCGAAAGATATATATGTATCGCCAGTTCAAATTAGAAGGTTTAGACTAGATACTGGGGATAAATTAAAAGGAATTGGTAGAACGCCAAAAGAGGGCGAAAAGTTTCCTGCTTTAATATATGTAAATACGGTAAATGGTGACGCACCAGATGTTGCAATAAAAAGAAAAAGTTTTGACGATTTGACACCTATTTTTCCAAATAGGAGAATCCATCTTGAAACGCAAGCAAACGATTATTCTATGCGACTTATGGATTTAATTGCACCGATTGGCTTTGGTCAAAGAGGCATGATTGTTGCAGCTCCAAAAGTTGGTAAAACTACCATGCTAAAAAAGCTTGCTAACAGTATAACTCAAAACAATCCGAATGTTGAACTTATTGTACTTCTAATAGACGAAAGACCAGAAGAAGTAACTGATATGAAGCGCTCGATAAAAGGTGATGTTATTTATTCTACATTTGATGAACTTCCAGAGCATCATACCAAAGTTGCAGAAATTGTATTAGAAAGAGCAAAAAGATTAGTAGAACATAAAAAAGATGTAGTAATACTATTAGATAGTATTACTAGGCTTGCAAGAGCATATAACTTGACGATACCATCGTCTGGAAGAACTTTATCTGGTGGTTTTGACCCAGCAGCACTTCATAAGCCAAAAAGATTTTTTGGTGCAGCTAGAAATATTGAAGAGGGGGGAAGTATAACGATACTTGCAACGGCACTGGTGGAAACTGGAAGTAGAATGGACGATGTTATATTTGAAGAGTTTAAAGGTACTGGAAATATGGAGTTATATCTAGATAGAAAATTATCTGAAAAGAGAATTTTCCCAGCAATTGATTTAAATAAATCTGGTACAAGGCGAGAAGATTTATTACTAAGCAAAGAAGAATATGAAGTTGTTTCTAAGATTAGAAAGGCGTTTAGCGATATGAATTCGTCTGCGGTAGTAGATACTTTAATCAAATTAATTATGACAACTAAAACGAATGTAGAGTTTGTAGATAAGCTAAATAAGATGAATTGGTAAAAAATACTTGAAAAATGGCGTAAAATAGTGTAAAATGTTTGCGTGATGACACGAGAAATAGGAAGGGGTTTTAAATAATGATAAGTGCAGGAGATTTTAGAAACGGTGTTATATTTGAGATGGATAGTCAAGTATACAAGATTGTTGAGTTCCAACATGTTAAACCAGGTAAAGGAGCAGCTTTTGTTAGAACAAAGCTTAAAAATGTAATTACTGGTGCCGTTTTAGAGAGAACTTTTAATCCAACAGAAAAAGTTCAAGAAACTCAAATAGATAGAAAAGATATGCAATATCTATATAATGATGGAGAAATGTATTACTTCATGGATAACGAAACATATGAACAATTACCATTAAGCAAAGAAGAACTAGGAGATACATTAAATTACTTACTAGATAATATGGTTATAAAAGTATTATCATATAAAGGTAAAGTATTTGGCGTAGAACCACCAATGTTTGTAGAATTAGAAGTTACATACACAGAACCAGGATTTAAAGGAGATACTTCTACTGGAGCTACAAAACCAGCAACATTAGAAACAGGATATGTTGTAAATGTTCCTTTATTTGTAGAAATCGGTAATAGAGTTCGTATTGATACTCGTACAGGTGAGTACATGGAAAGAGCATAGGAGGATTTTAAATGTCAGATATAAAGGAAAAATTAACTAAGCAAGTTGAAAGAATTAATGAAACAATAACTGATGCAAAGGAGAAAGCGATTGTTATGGATGCAGTACAAAATATGATTAATGTTTTTACAGAGCATGTTGTAAAACTTACAGAGCGTCAAGCAGAAGTTGAAGCTAGGGTTGAAGAAATATTAGATATGTTATCTTCATTAGAGGAAGAAATGATAGAAAACTTTGCAGAAGATTTACAAGCAGAATGTCCTTATTGCAAAGAGATGATTCCTTTGAGATTTCCTGATGACGAAAGTGCTGATTTTGAATGCCCAAATTGTCACAATGTAATAGAATTAGAACTTATGCTAAATCATGACGATTGTGATTGTGGCTGTGGTTGTGAAGATTGCGATGACTGTGATGATTGTGATTGCGATTGTGACGACTGTGATGAAGAAGAATAATTGGTAGAATATTCTTTGGAAAAATTTTATATTATAAATAAAAAAGTACAAAGTATTTTGCTTTGTACTTTTTTGTTTTGAAAAAGGAGAATGCGATGATACAAACGATACCAGACGAAGAAATAGAAAAACAATATGATTTTATGGAAAAAATAAAAGCACTTGATATTAAAAGAAAATATTTTATTAATACTATGGGCTGTAAGCTAAACGAAAATGATTCGGAAAAATTATCAGGAATGTTAGAAAAAATGGGATATATAGAAACAAACACACCTGAAGATGCAAATCTTGTGATTTTTAATACATGTTGCATAAGAGAAAATGCAGAAGAGAAAGTTTTCGGAAAGTTGGGCGAGCTTAAAAATATAAAAGAAAAAAATAATATGATAATATGCTTTGCTGGCTGTATGAGCCAAGAAGAGCATGTTGTAGAAAAAATTAAAAAAAGTTATCCATATGTTGATGTCGTTTTTGGTACGCATAACATTTATAAATTTCCAGAAATGTTATATAGCAAAATATCAAAAACTAAAAAAGTGTTTGATGTATGGGATATAGATGGCGAAATTTTTGAAGGTCTTCCAATAAAGCGTTCGGGCGATAAAAGTGCAAGCGTTACTATTATGAATGGGTGTAATAACTTCTGTTCATACTGTATTGTGCCATATACTCGTGGAAGAGAAAGAAGTAGAAAACCTGAGAACATACTAGAAGAAATAAGAAAGCTAGCAAAAGAGGGCTATAAAGAAGTTATGTTGCTTGGTCAAAATGTAAATTCATATAAAGGCGGAGAAAATTATACCTTTGCAAATCTATTAAGAGATATAGACAAAATAGAGGGTATAGACATAGTTAGGTTTATGTCGCCACACCCAAAAGATTTTAAAGATGATGTAATAGCAGCAATTGCAGAGTGCAAAAGTGTATCAAAGGTTATACATTTGCCA
>CAZRQF010000028.1:0-13688 GCA_964602275.1 uncultured Eubacteriales bacterium | reverse complement strand
GCATTCCACCATTTACCACATGGTGTTGCAAACGCATTAATGATTGACGAAGTGTTAAGGTTTAATAGTAGCGAAACACCTACAAAGATGGGAACATTTCCACAGTATGATCATCCACATACACTTGCAAGATATGCTGAAGTTGCAGATTATTTAGGCTTAGGCGGAAATACAAACGAAGAAAAACTTGAAAACTTAATAAAAGCAATTGACGAGTTGAAAGAAAAAATAGGAATTAAAAAGACAATTAAAGAATATGGTATAGACGAAAAAGATTTCTTGGATAGACTAGATGAAATGACAGAGCAAGCATTTGATGACCAATGCACAGGTGCAAACCCAAGATATCCATTAATGGAAGAAATTAAGCAAATGTATTTAAATGCATATTACGGAGGTGAAAGATAATGGAATTAGGCGAAGTTATAGCAGAGAGAAAAACAAAAACCGTTTATAGGAGAAATGGAAGTAGTATTAAACTATTTGTTAAAGATTACTCAAAGCCAAATATTTTAAACGAAGCTTTAAATCTTGCTAGAGTTGAAGAAGTAGGGCTAAACATTCCAAAACTACAAGAAGTAACAACGATAGATGGAAGATGGGCAATTGTTTGCGAATATGTTGAAGGTAAAAGCCTAGAAACACTTATGCAAGAAAATCCTGATAAAAAAGAAGAATACATGAATATGTTTGTTGAACTTCAACTTAAAATACAAGCGTGTCCTGCACCAGCAATGCTAAATAGAATAAAAGAAAAAATGAAAAGAAAAATAAATGATGCAGATTTAAATGACACAATAAAATATGATTTAAGTACAAGACTTGAAAGTATGCCAACACACAGCAAATTATGCCATGGCGATTTTAACCCATCAAATGTAATAGTAAGAGATGACGGCGAGCTATTTATCATAGACTGGGCACATGTTACAGCGGGAAATGCATCAGCAGATGCGGCAAGAACATATTTGGTATTTTCACTAAATGGAAAAACTACCGAAGCTGAAAGATATTTGGATTTATTTGCAGAAAAATCTGGAATACCTAAAAAGAATATTCAAAGTTGGATACCAATAGTTGCAGCTTCTCAATTATCAAAAGGAAATGAAGAAGAAAGAGATTTCTTAATGAAATGGATAGATGTAATTGAATATTAAAATACTTAAAAGAACTTCAAGCTTTCGGAGTTCTTTTTGCATAGATTAAAAGGTAGATTTATCCGTGAAAACCATTGCAAATCCAGCACTTTGAGAAATGTTACAAAAATGTTACATGTGTGTTACAGTTGTGTTAAAAATGATTGCAATTTGTTGAAGTTTGACAGTTGCTGTGCTATCCTTTTAATAGATGTAACTATGTTATAAGGGAGTGGATTGAATTATGATGTTAGTAGGACCTATGAAAAAGAAATTGGTATCAACAGTGGTTGTAGTTGCGGTTGTGTTGACTGCGGTTTTTGGTGCTATATTATATGTGGTTTGGAGTGGGCAACAAAGTGAGATAAAATTGTTGCAAGAAAAGTCAGAAACTATTCAAAGATATGTATTTACAAAGAATTTTTCGGCAGGACATGTGATAGATACAGGTGATTTACAACTTGCAGCAGTTAAAGCAGAAACTACACCTGATAATTCTTTTCCAAGTTATATGGAAGTAACTCCAGAAAATAGACAAGAAATATATATGCTAACTGGTACAAACTATAATCAATATGAATCAGTACCAACACTTGATTTGCTAGTAGGTAGAAAATTAAAAATAAATGTTTCAACTAATACAACATTAACAGAAGAAATGCTAGTAGCAGTTGACGAAGAAGCAACAGACGACTTAAGATTAGAAGAGTTTGCAATGATTACTCTACCTAGTGACACTAATACTGGTGATTACATTGATGTAAGAATTACATTTCCAACTGGTGAAGATTTTTCAGTGCTAACTGGTAAAAAGGTAGAAAAATATACAGACAATACAGTATTTTTAAAATTAACAGAAGACGACATTTTAACAATGGGTAGTGCTATTGTTGAAGCTTATATGTATGATGGAACAAAGATATATGCAACAAAATATGTTGATCCATTTAATCAAATTTACAATCATACAAAAGTGGATTTTGTAAAAGAATATCAAGAGGGACTTATTTCTTTAATAGGAATTAAAGAAGCAGAAAATTTAAATGAATTAATTGCAAAACTTAGCGAAGAAAAAGATGCAGATTATTTAGCACTAGTTGCAGAATATCCTGAAACTTATAAAGAAGAACTTGCAAAGAGATATGAAGATGAAATAAAAGTAGACGAAAGCGAAATAGAACTTTACGAAATTGCAGAGTACATTGGATTAACAGAATATGAAATAGAGCAAATTCAAACTGCACTTGAAGTAGACGATGATGAAATAATTGAAAGATACAGAAATAAAATTGTAACAACTAAGAAAGAATATGCAAGAACATATCCTGTAAAAGCAGAAGTTCTAGAAGTTATAAAGAACAATCCTCATATTCTTAAAGAAGTAAAAGATAATTTCGATACAACAGCTGTGATAAATGCTGAAGTACAAAAATATGAAAAATCTTTACTAGAAGATGAAGGTGCAATTGAAGAAGCTTATGACAGAATAGTAGAAAAAGTAAAAGAAGAAGTACAATTACAAAAAGATGAAAGAGTTAAATATTTGACTACATTAATTTCTGAATAGAAAATAGGAGGAATACTAATGAAAAGTATTGGTTTTGTTGGTGAAATGGATAAGACAGGTATGCTTTTATGCGTAGGCAAAATGATAGCATCGCTTGGCAGTAAAGTTATACTTGTAGATGCTACAAAAGCACAAAAAACAAGGTATGTTATACCGCTAATTATGGAAAATGAAACTCAAGAACAATATATTACGCAACATGATGGGCTAGATGTTGCAGTTGGCTTTGGAAACATTTTAGAGCTAAAAAAGCACTTGCTATCAAAAGGCGAAGACTTTTCAGAATATGAATATATTTTGATAGATAGTGATGTTGAAGAGATGTGTGAAGAGTATGATATAAAAAGTGCTAATAAATTATTCTTCGTAACTACATTTGATAAAATGCAATTGGTAAAAGGTGTAGAGTTATTAAGATTTATATGTGCTTCTAAAAGAAGAGAAGATCCAAACGGAACAGTAAATATAGAAAAAGTATTAGCATATACACAGACTAATATAAAAACGGTAGATAATAGATATATTGAAAGATTGACAGAAAATTTACCGATTAATTGGTCTGAAAACAAGATTGTAACTTCATATGACGAGGGAGATTTATCTGCATACATTCAAAATCAGTATAGAAACAAAATTGAATTTAAAGATATTACTCCACAAACAAAATTGGGAATTTTAGAGATAGTTTATGAAATTACTGGAGAAGATAAAAATAGACTTAAAAAAGTTTTAAAAAGTATTGAAAAAAATGCAAGGTTTATAGGGTGAAAGGAGCGTAATTTAAAATGCCAATAGTATCATTTTGGAGTACAGTAGAATCTACTCAAACATCTACTACATCAACAGCGGTAGCCGTTGCAAATGCAATAGCTACAAGAACAGATTTAGGCTACAAGACACTATTAATGCAAACGCATTACAATAATTATGATATGGAAAGATCATATTATAATATGGATAAACTTACATCGAAGGGAAGCTTAGACATTGCTGATACGGGCGTAGATGCTTTGGATAGATTACTTAGAAGTAACAAACTAACGCCAGAAAATATACCGAATTATGCTAAACCAATATTAAAAGGAAAGCTTGAATTGTTGTATGGTACTTTTAAGAACGATAAAGATTCTTATGAAAGAGTGCTTGAAACGATGCCTATAATGGTTGATTATGCAAGTCAACTATACGATATGGTTTTTGTAGATTTGAATAGAGGATATGGCAATGCGGCAATGACACAAATTTTGCAAAAGTCAGATTTGATAGTGCTTACAATGAGCCAAAAAATAGGTGTATTAAAAGTTTTATTTAACGATGTAGAAAACTTAAAAATATTTAAAGAGAAACCTATGATATCTGTTATAGGTAGATATGATAGATTTTCAAAATATAATACAAAAAATATATCAAGAGCTTTTAATTATAAGAAACCTATATATTGTATACCATACAATACTCAATTCTTTGATGCTTGTAACGAAGGAAAAGCTTTAAATTTCTTTGTTGAAAATATGAATGCAGATATTGCAACAGATAGAAATGGATATTTTATTTCAGAAGTAAACAAAATATCTGATCAGATATTAGAAGTGTTAAAATCAAAATTGACTGAAAGATAAAAAGAGAAGGGGGAGACTCCAATATGTTTATTAACTGGGCTTTAATCATAGGTTTAGTGCTTACGGCGATAATTTTCTTTGCGTATATATTCTTTAAAAAAGATACTTCACTAACGCCTAGGGGCGAAAGAGAAAATAAGATGTATACGGTAGAACAAATGACAATTTTTATTAAGGCTAGACTTGATGAAATTACTAGAACAAACTTGTATGACATAGGATTGTCTGAAGAAGAACTAAAGAGAAGAAAAAACAAAAAGTATGAACTAAAGAAAGCTTTAAAAGGTTGTACTTATGGTGATGTTAATGATAAAAAATATATCAAAGAATTAATATTTGATTTGCTACACAGAGAATATGGGGTAAATCAAGTAAATATTACAAACGCTATTGATTTTGATAATGTTGAAAAACTTACTACAATAGACAAATTTGATATATTGCTATATATGTACAAAACACAATATGGATATAATGCTTTAACAGAATTGATTACAAAATATCATCTTGACGATTTGAAAACTGTTTATGGTGCATCAGAGCCATCATATGTTATCACGCCTGAAGAAATAGATGAAATATTTGAAAAAGAATATGATTATCTTTCTTTTGAAGACAGATTAAATATTTTATCTCAAAGAATATATCAAAACTATAAAGGCTTCAGCGTTGTTGACGAAATTAGAGATATGAATATAGACGGTATTTCAGGTGGTGTATCTGGACTTCCAGAATCATTTATGTATCAAGTATCACAACTTGGTGATTACATTAAGCAAACTCAAGAAAAAACT
Source organism: uncultured Eubacteriales bacterium (assembly GCA_964602275.1). Taxonomy (GTDB): domain Bacteria; phylum Bacillota; class Clostridia; order TANB77; family UBA1234; genus RGIG6291. The sequence goes on along the minus strand of CAZRQF010000028.1, from coordinate 8,572 downwards.
ATACCAAGAGCTTATGATAGTGTATGGATTTTCTTTAGAGGTAAATCAATTCAAATGGCGTGTTTATCTTTTGGTTCGTATGACGAATTAAAGAGAGTGTGTCAAAACATTTACAAATATAATAACCCAGGTCAATTGTCTGATACGAATGGTTATAAAATTAACGAAATGAAAGACGGTTCTCGTGTCGTTGTTGTTAGACCTAGTATGTCAGAGTCATGGGCGTTCTTCGTAAGAAAATTTGATACGCCAAACGCTGTTCTTGAAAACTTAATTAAACAACCAGGAAAAGAATTTGTAATACCAATGTTAAAGTTCTTAGTAAAAGGTGCAAGAGTTACAGCACTTACTGGTGAGCAAGGTTGTGGTAAAACTACAATGCTTATGGCAATGATAAAATATATTTACCCAACACTAAACATAAGAGTTCAAGAAATGGCATTCGAGTTACACTTAAGAAAAGTTTATCCAAATAGAAACATATTAACATTTAGAGAAACGGATACAGTTTCAGGACAACAAGGCTTGGATACTCAAAAGAAAACTGACGGTGCTGTTAACATCTTAGGAGAGGTTGCAACAGATGAAGTTGCAGCATGGATGATTCAGATGGCACAGGTAGCAAGTAAATTTACAATTTTTACTCACCACGCTAAAACTTTTGAAAACTTGATATTATCACTTCGTAACTCACTTTTGAAGATTGGTATGTTCAACAATGAAAAAGTTGCAGAGATTCAAGTTGTAAATGTTATGAACTTTGAAGTACATTTGAAAAAAGGATTTGATGGTTCAAGATATATAGAAAGAATTACAGAGTGTATTCCTGTAAAGCAAAAGAACGAATATACTTTTGACCATAGAAATGAACCAACTATTGAAGGTAAGTTAGATAAGTTTATGGATAACGCTACACATTATTTTACAAAAATTACAGAAACAGAAACTTATATAGCAAACAATATAATAGAGTATCATGACGGTCAATACGTTGTTACAAATAAAATTTCAGACGAGAACATTGCACTAATGAGAGAAAATATGTCTGAAGAAGATCAAAAAGCATTTGACGAATTTTTAGCAGAGTTTTTTGGTGGTGTTGGAGGAGGTTATGTTGCATCTAACACAAATAGAAGAATAGTAATTGATTAATAAAAAGGGAGGATTGATTTTATGGATATGACTACCATATTGATTGCTATTATTCTAATAACCTTTGTTTCTTTTCTAGGAATTGTAATAGCGTTTTTTGTGCTTAGAAAAAAGAATCAATCTAATAAAAGTGTAGCTATACAAAAAGCTATGAGTCAAGCAGGAAAAGCAGTTCATTCTTCTTCTGCATTTTATCAAAGAATTTATCTAACAATGGCTACCATGCCAATTTTGAAAAGATATGTTTTTAAAATCAGAAGAAGATTAGAACTACTAGATAATGACGACGAATATACAGTAAGAGAGCATACAGGAAGAATAGCTTTAAAAGGCACAATATTTACTGCTGTTGCCACAATTGGACTTGCATGGCTTACTAGAGAAGATTTATTTATGATGTTAGTTTCACTTACAGGTGTTTTAGTAGTAGTTGAAAATTTAACTGACATGATGGTAAACAAAATCGAAGATAAATTACTAAAACAACAGTTAGAATTATTTTCAGAAGTTAGACATGCCTTCCATGAAACTAACATGGTAGAAGAAGCAATATATGAAGCATCACTACTTGAAGATTATGAAGTAACACTTCAGGCAGATAGAATATATGAAATAATGATTTCCGCCGACCCTGAAATGGAACTTGAAAAATATTATGATGTTGCACCAAATAGATTTTTGAAAGCTTTTGCTGGTGTATCTTATCTTACAAAAGAATTTGGTGACAGAAAAGTTGGAGAAATTTCTCTATACCTAAAAAACATGAATAATATTACTCAGGAATTACAATTAGAAATATTAAAAAGAGATAAAATTGATTATTTATTTCAAAGTTTGTCATACATAGTGTTAGCACCAATTTTATTGATTATTCCGCTTAAAAACTGGGCGATTGGAGCGTTTGAATCAACTAGAAGTTTTTATGAAGGCAAATGGGGATTTACGCTTCAAATAATAATATTAATTTTGATATTTATCTGTTATGCTTTACTAAAAAAAGTAAAAGAAAATAATGATAGAATAAAAGTAAACATTCAAAAAGATAAACCTTGGCAAGAAAGAGTATATAGAACTCCAATAATTGAGCAATTTATAGATAATCTTATGCCAGGAACTACAAAAAGAGAATATGTAAAATTAAGAAATTTGCTTAAAGAAACAAACTCAAGTCTTAAAATGGAATGGCTATATGTAAATAGGGTGGTTTATGCAATACTTGGCTTTATATGCACCTTGCTACTTTGCTTCCAATTACATAATATTGCAAAAGACTCGATACTAACAGGTATCACAAAAGAAGAAAATGTATTTGGTCAAATGCAAGATGATGATAAACAAGCCGGCGAAGCATTGACTACATATGATACTTACATAATAAATATGCTACAAAAAGATAATGAAATAGAGAAATCAGTTAGAGAAGATACAAAAGAAATTGCAATTAGAAAAATAGCAAATAAAATTAGAGTAGCGAACGCTACTGCAACAGTTGATAAAGAAAGTGCTAAAGAAGATGCAAATAGAATTTATAATAAGTTTGTAAAAATAGAGCCAAGATTATCACCAAAAAAATCTTCAATACAAAAGGCGATATTCGACTCGCACATTACTTACACTAGGGATGACTATGTAGAAAAGCTTACTAACTGGGTATATAACGAAGTTACAAATAGAAGTGAAAACTTAAGAACAGTTACACTTCAAGACTTTATTGATGGTATTATTGAAATAAGCAATGTACCACTTACAGAAGACCAAATACAATCAAATGCTACTCGTATATATGAAAAGCTTGTTATACTTTCAAACGAGTATTTAAAATGGACAGAACTTGTGCTTGCATTCTTAATAGGATATATAATGTATCAAGTGCCAGTAATTGTACTAACTTTCCAAAAGAAAATGCGTGCAATGGAAATGGAAGACGAAGTAATGCAATTCCAGACAATTATACTTATGCTTATGTATATAGAAAGAGTTTCTGTTGAGTACATAATAGAATGGCTTGAAAGATTTTCTAATATCTTTAAAGAGCCACTTGCAACTTGTTTAAACAACTACGAAAGTGGTGCATGGCAAGCATTAGAGCAACTTAAAGAAGATGCACCGTTTAAGCCATTTGTTAGAATTGTTGAAAGTTTGCAATCAGCAGTAGAAAATGTAAAACTTACAGATGCGTTTGACGAACTTGAAACAGAAAGAAACTTCTTCCAAGAGAAGAGAAAAGAAGCAAACGAAAGACTTATAAAGAAAAAAGCAGCAATAGGTAAGGCAATAGGCTTTACGCCAATGGTAGTGCTATTTGTTGGATATCTTATCTTGCCACTTGTGTATGTAAGCGTGGTAGATATGATGAGTTACTTTACTCAAATGGGTAGCATGATGTAATTTTGTATATAATTTTTAAAATTATATAAATGTGCAGGAAAGTTTTATAATAGCAGGTTACTCTGCTCTTACACTTGGTATTATAAAATATTTCTTGTATAAAAAAATAAAAAAGGGAAGGATGATTATTTATGGATAATGCATCAAAAGCATTAGTAATGGTAGGAGCTATACTTATAGCCGTAATGTTAATTAGTTTAGGAGTATTCTTGTTTACATATGCAAGAGATCAAGTAGAAGATCAAACACAACTTATGGATTCAACAACGGTAGCAGCATTTAATCAACAATTTTTATCGTATTGCGGCAAGGATAAGAAACCAAGCACTGTAAAAGCGGCAATTTCTTTGGCAAATGCAACAAAGGGTGCGTCACATGAAGTTTCTCTTAAAACGACTACTTCAGCAGGTTCTGTAGATAGTAAGAAAAAATATACGATTACTGAAGCTTATGATAGTGATGGATATATTTATCAACTTGATATTGCGCCACAATCATAATAATTTAATTTTGAAAGGAGCATTTAATTATGGAAAACGCCTCTAAAGCACTTATAATGGCTGGTGGAATATTAATAACGGTTATGGTAATTTCGCTATGCATGTACCTTTTTACTAGTGCCAGAGGCGTTGCCGATGCTTCTGAAAAAAGGTTGCAAGTTTCACAAATTGAAGGATTTAACAGATTTTTTGTAAATTATCCAAACAAAATTACAGGTTTAGATGTTTACAATATAATTGGAAAGTGTGAAGATATAAATAATACTGCGTCATCGCTTGGAACAGTTACATGGAGTGGAGCAACTAAGGCAGATGTTAAAGAAACAGAAAATTTTATTAAAAAAAAATATCGCTATGAGTATGAAGATACTGATGGTGATGGACTTATAGATGTAGTACAATTTACAAAAGAATAAAAACTTTTAAATAAAGATTAAAAGGGAGGGCAGATATTAATTATGGATAATAGTCAAAAAGCTTTACAAATGGCTTTTGCTGCTTTCTTATTTGTAATTGCAGCATCAACTGCAATTTTTTTATATACAACTCTTATGACAAATGCAAAACAAATAATGGTAATTAGTGATAATAATAACATGTCTGCTGAGTATGTGGATTATACTAGCGAAAGTTCGAAAAGATACATATCGAGAGATGAGATTGTTATGACAATTTTGGATATCGAAAATAACAAATCTTATATTGATGAAATAATAGTTGAGAAGAATAAAGATGTTAATTATACTTTTACATCTGATATGAAGGACTTAAATGGTGAGCTAAAAAAGTTGCTATCTACCATTTCGTCAACTGATAAATATGAATCAACTTATAAAGTGAGTAAAGAGAACTATAAGACTTTAACATATGAAAAGAGTAAATAGAAAGGAGAAAATAAGTAATGGAAGATTCTTTAGCAATTGTTTTTGCACTTATTATTTCAATATTAATAATGTTCTTGTTTCCTTTACTTGATACCTGGGAGCTACAAGACAATTTATCATATGTCACAACATATGCAACAGTAGTAGATTTTGTAGATACTGTAAGAAATGTAGGGTATATTTCTCCAGAAGTTTATTATGCATTTGAAACTAAACTTGGCACTACCGGTAATACATATGATGTTACTTTAGAACACAGAAAATTTATCGAAGATGTTGGCGATTATATGAATGTATATACTAATGAAATATTAAGTGATATTTCAGCGGGCAAAAATCATGAATTGGATAAGTATGATTACTTCTATGTTACAGTAAAAAATACAAACAAAACACAAGCTACAGTAATAAGAGAATTTTTATTTGCAAACCAAGAAGAAACATTTAAAATTGGTGTAGCTTACGGTGGCATTGTTTGGGCTGTATCGGATTAAGGAGGCAAATATGAAAATAGTTCATTGGGCAATGATTTTTATTGTTTTAGTTCTTCCTTTTTCTATAATTTGTAGAGATACTATTCAAAAGAAAAACTTAGTATTGCAAGACCAAACAAGAATAGACAATGTTTTAGATGCTGCAACTTATGATGGAGCTGCTGCAATGCTTGAAGAGCTTGCAGATTCGCTAGGTTATGGCAAAAATATTCCAATTACTCAAAATGCGGCAATGGCTGCCATAGACCGTTTTTTTCAAACTATGGCGGTAAACTTTAATTTGCCTTCTAACATTAAAGTATCAAAAGAATATTTTGGACAATATATTCCCGCAATATTAATTGTTGGGTATGACGGCTTGTATGTATATTCATATGATTTGACAGATAGTGGATATCAATATGTATTAAAACCTAAAATACCATATGCATACACAGATGAAGATACAGGATGTATGATTAACTTTACTTTGGATAATGATGTAAAATTATATTTTTCTGATGGTATGTATTTTAGTGGGACACTATCAACGCTTACTGAAGATGATAAAACTAAATTAAATGATGCATTAAGTACAATAAGTGGTACAGAAGAAAAAAGAGAATATATAAAAGAGAGATTGCCGAAAATTTCTAATAATGCTTCGCTAATACTTTATGCGATACAAAATAATTTTAATGGCACTATAAGAATTCCAGATTATCTATTAGCTGATAATGTTACACAAGATTATGAATACTACAAAAATCGTGATGTAAAAGTTGAAGCAAGTGAGTTTCATAAAAAGAGAAGAGAAGTAATAATAAACTTAATTACTTCTGTATTAAGAGAAGAAATAAACGAGCATAACACATATGCAGACTTAATTGGTGTTACATATAACTTTAATATTCCAGACATAGATAAAGACCAATGGAACAACACAATAAACGATATTTCAGTTTTAGCGTTTTTCCAAGGCATGCCAATCGGGTATGACTCATATTACAATAATTATTCATTAGGTGGAGCAAGAATTGTAGAAGCACACTATATATACGCAACAAATAGTGATATGCTATATCATAAGCATGACTGCCCTAAAATATTAGATGAAAATGGCGAAATTGACGATAACAAATATGATAGAATATTTATTGATGCATATGATGCAATAGAAGCAGGCTATCATGCGTGTGAAGAGTGTAGGTAAAATATGACCGTATTTATATTTTATATATAGATACGGTCACTTCGTTTTTGTCAGAAAATGCATGGATTTCGATTGGATATGAATTTGTATTTTTAAATCTAAAATCTAAAAGACCGTAGCTAACTGTTGCATCTTCATTTTTGGGTACATAGTACACCTCTTTACTATGGTTATGTCTTTCTAAGACTTCGCAACCTATATCTTTTATTGCGTTATAAAGTGTGCTACTTAGTTGGCAAACCCCTCCACCATATTCTTGTACCTCTTCGCCATTAACAAACACTGTGGCTTTTCCGAAGCCATTTTCCTTATCATATGGTCCACAAGTATTGTTATAAGAAAATTCTTCGCCAGGCTCTAGTATAGTACCTGTTAATTTATCGCATACGATATGCAAATTTTTTACTCTATCAGCAGTTTTAGTATAAACTTTTGTACTAAAAGTAGATATTTTATTTTCGTTAATAGTATCTTCTTCAAAAGCATCAGGTTCTATCTCAGTATTTTCAGTTGGTGCTGGTACATCATTATCGCTATTAACGGCATATTCCGTTTCGTTTGGCAAAGTGGGGGTTAGGGGTAAACTGTCATTTTCTTCAACTTTTGCTTTCTCTATTGTATCATTTTCGTTTTCAGATGGTGTAGGCGTAGCACTACCACATGCGGAAAGAAAAAAAGAAGCAATTAATGCAAAAAAATGTTTAACTTTCATAAAAATTCACCTCTTGCTTGTATATTTCAATGATATTGTTGCAAATTTTGAAGAAAAAATACTTGTATAATTATGTAATCTGAATTATAATATCTATTGAAGATTGAAAAAGAAAAACTTGGAGGAGCTATGAAAAAGTTTATTTCAAAAAATTGGAAAAAAATTCTAATCACAATAGGTGTTGTTTGTATTATCATTAATTTAGGCGTAAAGATATTGCAAGACACAAATGTCGTTACAGGATACATAGAAAACGGTCCTGTAATAGAAAAAGACATATTTGATAATATCACGGACACAACAGAAGATGCAGTAGATAAAGTAGAAGATAATCCAAACGATATAGAAGATGAATATGGCAAAGAAACGGGTATCGACTCAAAATCATTTAAAACAATGATTGTTGCGGGCGCTATTGTATTAGGTGTTGTAATATTAGGTTCGTTACTTGACGGCGACGATAAGAAACCAGCTAAAAAGAAATAAAAAATTGGAAAAATAATGGCTAGATAGTAATTCTATCTAGCTTTTTGTTTTAAAAGGAGAAAAAGTTATGAGTAACATTCAAGAAACAATAAAAAACGATTTAAAAGAATTGGTAGATACAAAATATAAAAACTTTCATAGAAGCTTATGTCCAGGTACAAATAATATTTTAGGAGTAAGAGTGCCAGTACTTAGAAAATATGCTAAAGAGTTTTATGATAAATTTCCAGGTGCTTCATATGAGGACATAGATACTAAATTTTACGAAGAAATTATGCTAAGAGGAATGTTACTTGGGTTAAAACCTAAAACCGCTTCTAAAGGAAATATAGAAGAATTAAGTAAATTTATAAAACTAATAGACAATTGGGCTGTATGTGATATTTGCACAGCAGGATTTAAATTTATAAAAAAAGAGCTAGATGCATATTGGCCATTTATAAAAAAATATGCAAGTAAAGAAAAAGAATTTGAAAAACGCTTTGCATATGTGGCAATGCTAGACTACTACCTAAACGACACATACATAGACGAAGTATTGCAAATATTAACAAATGAAAATTCCGAAGATTACTATGTATGCATGGCAGTAGCATGGGCATTATCCGTAGCTTTAGTAAAATATTATGATAAAACCAAAAATATAATGGAAAACTCAAATTTAAATACGAAAACATATAATAAAGCTCTACAAAAAGCATGTGAATCATATAGAATAACAGAAAAACAAAAAGAAGAATTGAGGAAGATGAAGAGGTAGAGGG
>CAZRQF010000027.1:0-14108 GCA_964602275.1 uncultured Eubacteriales bacterium | reverse complement strand
CGAACCCTAACAGTTTAGCAAACTGTCCCCTTCGACCGGCTTGGGTATGTCTCCATTTTTTAAAGCACTTCGCTTTTATTAAAACAAAGTGCTTTACATGGCGGAGAGGGTGGGATTCGAACCCACGATACGCTCGCACGTATGCCAATTTTCAAGACTGGTGCCTTAAACCAACTCGACCACCTCTCCATGTGTCGTGTCGACAACAATTATAATAGCATTTTTATTTAGCTTTGTCAATAATAAAAAAATGAAAATTATTAAAATCTAAAAATCATTTTTTTATTATTTATTTTACATCTACAAAATAGCTCTCACCATTTTGTTTTGCTTTTTCAATTGCTTCTCTTTCTTCTTTTGCCAAGGTATACTTAGATGTTCCGTTTTCTACTGGCTTTGCATATGTCGTTGTGTTATTATCTCTTGAGTAAACACCATTTATAACCACGCCATTATCTTCAAAGTCAAGTAACGCTAAAGCAAAACACAAATCACTACCAGTATCAGAAAAAGCATTATATCTCACCATTCCTATTTTTTGTATACATTTCATTAACTTATTTTCTAATTGTTCGTTTTGCTTTCTAACTAATTTACTCTCTTCTCGTACATTTTCTACTGTTTCTATATATTCTCTAAGCATTGCCTCAAAATTACTGCCACGACTTAGTTTTGCCATAAATCCTTTGTATCTTTTTTCTATTTTCTTTACTTTTACAATCTCTAATATTGTAACTAAAAACAAAACTATAATTGAAACCAATACAAAAATTCCAAAACCTTCTGTTTTTACAAATTCTGAAATCATAAATTCCTCCTTTGTTTTTAATCCATTTTTACATTTAATATATCTAATATTCTTTCTAACTCTTCTGAAGAATAATATTCTATTATTATTTTTCCTTTACTCTTTGTTGTTGGATTTAATGTAACCTTTGTTCCTAATACATTTTTAAGTTTGTTTTCTATCTCTTTACATATAATCTCTAATTTTCCTTTTTTCACCGAAGTTTTTTTACTTATCTTCGACATCTCTTTTTCGTCTTTTGCTCTTGTTTCTGTATCTCTAACACTTAAATCTAAATTAATAATATCTAATGCTAATTTATATTGTTTTTGCGGGCTTTCAATTGATGCCAAAGTTCTCGCATGTCCTTCTGAAATTTTTCCATCTTGAACCATCTCTTGAACTCTTTCGTCAAGATTTAAAATTCTTAGTGTATTTGCTATTGCACTTCTACTCTTTCCTAAAGTCTTAGCAATTTCTTCTTGAGTTAAGCTATGTTCTTCCATTAATTCTTTTATTGCTCTTGCAGTATCTATTGCGTTTAAATCTTGTCTTTGAATATTCTCTATTAAAGCAACTTCTCTTATTTTTCTTTCATCATAATTTCTTACTACAACAGGTATCGTTTTTAAGCCAGCTTTTTTAGATGCTCTCCATCTTCTTTCTCCTGCAACAATTTGATAATAGTCATCTTTTTTGGCTACAATTATTGGTTGTATAACACCATGTTCTTTTATAGATTCTGCCAATTCTTCTAACTTTTCATCATCAAATAATTTTCTTGGTTGTTCTAAGTTTGGTTCAATTTCATTTATCTTTAACTCTATAACTCCCTCATTTGTTTCATGTGAAACATTTTTTGAAAGCATATCTACATCAACATTTGATGGAAATAATGCTCCTAATCCTTTTCCTAATCCACCTTTATTCATGTATCTTCATCCTTTCTATTTTACCTTATTGTTTTTTATAACTTCTTTCGCCAAATTAGTATATGCAACTGCACCTTTTGAATTTTTATCATATAATGCAATAGGAAGTCCAAAACTTGGTGCTTCACTTAATCTAACATTTCTTGGAATAACACTTCTATATACTTTATTTCCAAAATATTTTTTTACTTCTTCTATAACTTGCATTGATAGATTTGTTCTCGCATCATACATTGTAAGTGCAACGCCTTCTACATCTAACTCTTTATTCAAATGCTTTTGAACTAAATCAATTGTACTCATAAGTTGTCCTAATCCTTCTAACGCATAATATTCGCATTGAATAGGTACAAGTACCGTATTTGATGCTGTTAATGCATTTAAAGTAACTAATCCAAGTGATGGTGGACAGTCTATTATTATAAAATCATACTCATCTTTGATTTTTTCTAAAGCTTCTTTTAACCTATGTTCTCTAGATAATTGAGAAACTAATTGTACCTCTGCACCAGCTAAATCAATGTTTGCCGCACACACATCTAGGTTTTCCACAGCACTTTTTTGAATAACTTCTTTAATATCAACTTGATTTATTATCACATCATATGTTGATTTTTCTGCTGCCTTATTAGCACCAACTCCGCTTGTTGCATTTCCTTGTGGATCAGCATCTATTAGCAAGACTTTCTTTTTTTGCAAAGCAAGGCAAGAGCTTAAATTAACTGCAGTAGTAGTCTTTCCAACTCCTCCTTTTTGATTTGCAATTGAAATTATTTTTCCCATATTGACCTCCATTACAAAAATGTTTCATGTGAAACATTTTATTTTCTTTTGTTATTTTATTGATACAATTATTATATATTTAATTATTTTTTTTGTATATATTTTTATTAAAATTTTTATATAATTTATAATATTTATTTTAGCAAAAAAATGTCAAGCTATTAATACAGCAAAAAGAAGTCAGGATATTTTCCTCCTGACTTCTCTTTGTTATTTTATTGGTTCTTTTGCTGGTGTTCCTGCTTTTCGTGGATATTGTTTTGGTGTTGTTTTTATTTTTGAAATGACTATAATGTTTCTTTCTATATCTGTTTGTGGAAGTTTAAAATTATCTATTTTTTCAATTTTTCCACCTAATATTTCTATTGCTTTTTGTGCTGATTTTATTTCTTCATCTACATTATTTCCCTTCATACAAATAAATTTTCCACCTACTTTTACAAACGGCAAGCACAATTCTGAAAGTGTAGAAAGGTTTGCAACCGCTCTAGCAGTAGCGTAATCAAACTTTTCTCTCATATTTGTTTCATGTGAAACATCTTCTGCTCTTCCGTGGATGCAAGTTATATTTTTTAAGCTATTTTCTTTTATAATTTCGTTTAAAAAGTTTATTCTTTTGTTTAGAGAATCTAACAATGTTATATTCAATGTTTCATTTGCAATCTTTACAGGTATTCCTGGAAAACCAGCTCCCGTTCCCACATCTATTATAGAAGAATTATTATCTAAGTATTTTAATATTGTTAATGAATCAACAAAATGTTTTACGATTATTTCTTCATCCTCGGTTATTGCTGTCAAATTTATTTTTTCATTCCACTCTTTTAATAAATTTTTATAAGTAATAAATTTCAAAATTTTTTCTTCATCAATATTTACATTAATTTCTTTTAGTTTTTTATTTAATAATGTTTCCATAACATTCCTTTCAGGTTGCTTTTTTATTATTTCGCGTTATTTTGCCTTCTTTTTTTGCTTTTCTTTTTAGCTATATAACTTTACCAATTTGATTTTAAAATGGTTTATTTTGCATTCTCGCGCTTCGGATTTTGCATTTATCTTTATTTTCTCTCATTATCTTCATTTTGAATATTTATTAGTAACACAGCTATGTCTGCTGGTGATACTCCAGATATTCTTGAAGCTTGGCCAACTGAAATTGGTCTAAATTTTTCTAATTTTTGCCTTGCTTCAATTCTTATTCCCTTCATATTTTCATAATCTATATTTTCTGGAATTAGTTTTTTCTCCATTTTTTTAAAATTATCAATCTGTTCTAGCTGAAGTTTTATATATCCTTCGTATTTTATTTCTATGTTTACTTCTTCTCTTTCAACCTTAGTAAGGTTTGGTCTATTTTCATCAATATCAGCTAATAAATCATAATTTAATTCTGTTCTTTTTATAAGTTCAGCCAATTTTACACCTGTATTTACTGGTGTTGAGCCGTTTTCAAGAAGTATATTATTTAATTTTTCAGTCGGTTTTATATTTGTATGTTTAATTCTCTCTATTTCGTTTTTGATATTTTCTTGTTTTATTAAGAACTTTTTATATCTTTCTTCTGAAATCAAGCCCAATTCGTAGCCTTTTGGTGTAAGCCTTACATCGCTATTATCCTGTCTTAAAAGAAGCCTATATTCAGCCCTAGAAGTCATCATTCTATATGGTTCGTTTGTGCCTTTTGTAACTAAATCATCTATTAACACACCAATATATGCATCTGACCTATCTAGTATAAAAGGTGGTTTTTGGGCTACTTTTAATGCTGCATTAATTCCCGCCATAATGCCTTGTGCTGCTGCTTCTTCATATCCTGACGAGCCATTTACTTGGCCTGCAAAGAATAATCCAGAAATTAATTTTGATTCCAAATTTAATTTCAAATCTGTTGAATCTATACAGTCATACTCTATCGCATATGCAGGTCTTGTAAATTCACAATGTTCAAGCCCAGGAATTGTCCTATACATAGCTATTTGCACTTCTTCTGGAAGACTGCTTGACATTCCTTGAATATACATTTCTTCTGTGTTTTCACCCATAGGTTCTATAAATATTTGATGTCTTTCTTTGTCTGCAAAACGCACTACTTTATCTTCAATTGATGGGCAATACCTAGGTCCTGTGCCTTTAATTTCTCCACCATATAGTGGTGATCTATGTAGATTTTCTCTTATAATTTTGTGCGTATTTTCATTTGTATATGTTAAATAGCAAGGTACTTGCTCTCTTTTTAGGCTTTCGTTTTCAAATGAAAAAGGCACTATTTCATCATCGCCCGGCTGTATTTCCATTTTACTAAAATCTATGCTTCTTTTATTCACTCTCGCTGGCGTTCCAGTCTTAAATCTTCTTGTTTTTATGCCAATTTTCTCTAAACTACTTGTTAACTTATTTGCAGGGAAAATTCCGTCTGGTCCACTTGCATAGTTAACTTCTCCTATAAATATTTTTCCTCTTAAATAAGTTCCAGAACAAAGTATTACTGCTTTTGTATTATATATAGCACCTATATGTGTTTTTACAGCTTTTATCTCATTGTTTTCAACAATATATTCAACAATTTCAGCCTGCTTTACATCAAGATTTTCTTGTAATTCAAGCGTATGTTTCATTTCTTGTTGATATTTTCTTCTATCTGCTTGTGCTCTCAGAGAATATACTGCTGGACCTTTCGCCTTATTTAGCATTTTTGATTGTATAAAGGCTTTATCTATATTTTTTCCCATCTCGCCGCCAAGAGCATCAATTTCTCTTACTAAATGGCCTTTTGATGTTCCACCTATATTCGGATTACACGGCATATTTGCAATGCTATCCATATTTATAGTAAATATACATGTTTTCATTCCAAGTCTAGCAGCAGCAAGTGCAGCTTCGCAACCTGCATGCCCTGCTCCAACAACTATAACATCATAATTACCTGCTTCGTATCCCATTTTTTATCTCCTATCTTAAGAAAATGTTTCATGTGAAACATTTATCTATTTTCCAACGCAAAACTTATTAAATATGCCTTTTATAACATCTTCAGACACAGTTTCTCCAGTTATTTCGCCTAAGTGTTGTACTGCATTTTGAATTTCTATCGAAAGCATATCTATTGGTAAACCGTCGTTCAATGCTTGTTTAGTCTTTATTAATTCGTCTTTTGCATTTGTTATTAACTGTTTGTGCCTTAAAGAAGTTATGATTGCATCATTTTCAACTTCTATATCATTAAATGCAAACATTTTTTCAATCATATCTTCTAAATTTTCTAATCCCGTCAATGTTTTTGCCGAAATTTCTATAATCTTTCCTTTAAGTTTTGATTTATCTATCTTATTTTCAACATCAATTTTATTAATTACTATTATGTATTTCTTGTTTTCTAGCATTGAAAGTAGTTCAAAGTCTTCCGTTTCTAGTTCTTTTGTTCCATCTAATAACACAAGTACCAATTGAGCTTCTTCTAATACTTTTTTGCTTTTTTCTACTCCAATACCTTCTACTATATCATCAGTTTTTCTTATTCCTGCCGTGTCTATAATTTTAAGTGGCACGCCTTTTATTGTTATATATTCTTCTATCGTATCTCTTGTTGTGCCAGGTATTTCAGTAACAATCGCTCTTTCTGCTTTTAAAAGTGCATTAAGAAGTGATGACTTTCCAACATTTGGCTTTCCTATTATCGCTGTTGTTACACCTTCTTTTAGCATTTTTCCACTTTCAAAAGATTTTTCTAATTTTTCTAGTTTTTCTATTGCTTCAGCTAATATTTTGTCTATTTTTTCTCTTCTCACTTCTTCTATATCGTACTCTGGATAGTCAATATTTGCTTCTATATCAACTAAAATATCAGTAATACTAGACTTTATATCGTTTATTTTTTTACTTAAATATCCTTGTAATTGATTTTGAGATGCCCTATTTTCTTTTTCTGTTTTGCTATTTATAACATCTATTACAGCTTCTGCTTGCGATAAATCTATTTTTCCGTTTAAGAACGCCTTTTTGGTAAATTCGCCCGCCTCAGCCATTATCGCTCCATTTTTTAAGACTATTTCTAGTATTTTTTTTGTTGATATACTACCTCCATGACAATTTATTTCGCATATATCTTCCCCTGTATATGTGTTTGGTGCTTTAAAATATGATACTAACACTTCATCTATAACAGTATTATTTTCATCAACAATATAGCCATGCCTTAATGTATGACTTTTGTATTCTTTATTTTTTTTAGGTCTAAACACTTTTTTCACAATTTCTAAAGCATTTTCGCCACTTAATCTTACAATGCCAATACCTCCAAGCCCTGCTGGGGTTGATATAGCTGCAATAGTTTTCATCTTTTCCACTCCTTTTTGCGTTACATAATTATATCACATTCTGTAAATTAAGCAATAATAATACACAAATTCTCGCCTTAAATTGACATTTTTTTAGCAAGGCAAGAAACTATATTACTAACATAAAAAAATCGTCCAAATGGACGATTTTTTCTATTTTAGAGATATTACAACTTTTCTATATGGTTCTTCTCCTGTACTTACTGTTTTTACTTTTGGATGATTTTGCAATGTTTCATGTATTACTTTTCTTTCAAATGCAACCATTGGCTCTAACGCAAAGCTTCTTCTCTTAGAAACAACTGTACTTGCAATTTTTAATGCTAGTTCTTCTAATGTCTTAGTCCTCTTCTTACGATAGTTTTCAGCATCTACTAATACTTTAATATGTGTTTCTGTGCCTTTGTTTATGATTGTTGAAATAAGCAATTGTAAAGCGTCTAAAGTTTCGCCTCTATAACCTATTATTAATCCTGCTTTCTCACCAGCCATATCTACTTTTAACACATGTTCTTCATAATTAACAGTTACATCTAGCTCAATTTCTAATTTTTCAAATAATTCACTTAAAAACTTAGAAATTTTTTCTTTAGCTCTTTCTATTTCTTCTGGTTTTGCATCAACAATTTCTTTCTTTTCTTTTAAAACAGCCTTGTCGCTTGCAACTTCTAACTTTTCAATCTCTGTTACTACTACTTTCACTTGTCTAGGCTCTAATATGCTAAAAAATGTTTTTTTAGGTTCTTTAACAATCTCAATTGTTACTTGATTTTTATTAAGTCCAATCTTGTTTAAGCCATCTTGCACAGCTTCATCATATGTTTTTCCTATTCCCTCACTAACTCTTGCCATTTATTTTTCCTCCTAATTTTCGTGTTTTGCAACACATTTTTTCACAAATATTTGAATAAGTATTTGTAATGCACTACTTGTAAACCAATATAAAGCAAGTCCTTGTGGCACAATATATGCAATATATCCAGACATTAAAGGCATCATTAAGTTCATAACTTGCATATTTGGCATTTCAATTTCATTTCCTTCTGCATCTTTTACAACTTGTTTTTCTTTCGGCTTAGTACCATTTATAACATAAACTGAAAGCCATGTAAATAATGCAGTTAATATTGGCAATATATATAATACCACATTTCCTTTGTTTTGCGATGCAACATCGCCCAAGTTTATTCCAAGAAAATCAAGTTTTAAAAGTCCTTTTTGCTTTATAACTTCTATTTCTACATATCTATTTTCTTTTACATATTGCTCATAATCGCCTTCGTAATTTTCTGGCATAATCTGCATTATTTCTGATTTTATTTGGTCTTCAGGCATTTTTACAATATTTGTAAGTGGTTTGCTTACCGCAAATAATAATCCAAAAAGTATAGGAATTTGAAGCAAAGAAATTAAGCAACCTGAAAAAGGATTAAATTTATGTTCTTTCATCAGTTTTTGATATTCCATCGACATTCTTTGCTGACTTTCTGTAAACTTTTCTTGCAGTTTTGCTTGGTCATCTTTATAATTTTCTTGAATTTTTTCTTGTTCTTTCTTATATTTAAGTTGAAGTTCTTGCAGTATTGGCTGCATTTTCTGATTTTGTTCTAACGATTTTTGTTGCTTTATCGTAAGCGGTAACAATATTAACTTTGTAAGTATTGTAAAAACAATAATAGCAACACCATAATTTCCAACTATATTATATATCCAATATAGTAAATACCCAAAAATTTCAGCAATAAATTCAAACAATAGCTCTTCCTCCTCTTTTATTTTCCTTTTGGCACAGGATCAAAGCCACCTCTAGTTAAAGGACTACACCTGCAAATTCTGTTTATTCCCATTAAAGAACCTTTTAAAACTCCATATTCTTCTATTGCTTGTATTGTGTATTCCGAACACGAAGGTACAAATTTGCAATTGTTGCCGATTATTGGCGATAATGTCTTTTGATATATTCTTATTAGAAAAATAGCAATTTTCTTCATAATAATATGCCCGCCTTTGAAAAACATTTAAAAATATCTTCTTTTATAATACTAAAATTTAATTTTTCATATAAATTTTTAGTTTTCCAAACTATAACAATAGTATTTCCCTCTGTAATAGAGGCTTCATATGCTCGATAAGCTTCTCTTATAATTCTTTTTATTCTATTTCTCTTCACAGCTTTTCCAGCTTTTTTGCCAACGGCAACGCCAAGAAAATTTTTGTTTTTATTGTTTGATAATATGTATATACTAACTAATTTGCCGTTATACCACTTGCCTTTTTGCAATACATATTGAAAATCATTACTTTTTTTCAAAGATAATGTGCGTTTTTTCATATAGAAAACCTCTTATTTATATATTTTTAGCAAAAAAGGACCTTTGCGGTCCTTCTCTTCTACTATGAATTTAATTATGCAGAAAGTTTTTCCCTACCTTTAAGTTTTCTTCTCTTTAAAACTTTTCTACCATTTGCTGTACTCATTCTTTTTCTAAATCCATGTTCTCTTTTTTCTTGTTTGTTTTTTGGTTGAAATGTACATTTTTTCATAACTAGCACCTCCTATGCAATTGTCTTATATATATTTTATTTTATAAACAAAAATAAATATGTTATTTTCACATAACAGCGTTAGTATTATACATCCATTTTTATAATTTTGTCAACTATATTTTATAGTTATTGCACTCCTTTTGTTTAAAAATTTATTTTTAAATATTATGTAAATCTGTCTGATTTTCCTTTTCTATTTACGGAAGTAAGATTTTCAAAAAAAATTCATTTAATATTGCAATTATTTTTAGATAAATATATAATGTTAGTAACTTATGAACATGCCTAAAAATATACTATTTCAAACTTTAAATACATAATTTTTCTTATGTGAAATAGACATAATATTTTAAAGCGTTTTAGAATTCTTGTTCGCATAAAAAACTTTGAGAAAGCTTACTTTTTACATGAAAGTATATTAATTTCAATACTTTTAGAATTTTAGTAATCTTTTGTCGTAAAATGTTGAGGAAATAGGCACTTTCGCAGTTCGTAAAAAAGTTTTCCACATTTTTATCAACATTTGTGGAAAAAATGTTAGTAACTTTGTAAATTTATTTAGGAGGATGACATGCAAATGTTAAATGAATTTTGGTCTAGGGTTCTAGACATTATACAGCCTGAGATGATTGGGATAAGTTTTGACACATGGATAAAAACTTTAGAACCAATTTCTATGGATGACACCACAGTTTACTTAAAAGCAACATCGCCATTTCAAAAAAATACTGTTGATGCCAGATATAAAGAACTTATCAAAGCAGGTTTTAGGCATATTACAAACAAAGAGTACAATATAAATATTGTGCTTGAAAATGATTCTGTACAAGAAAAAAGAGAACAAAAGATTATACAAAATTTAAATAACCCATTAAATCCAAAATATACTTTCGACACATTTGTAATAGGAGAAAACAATAGATTTGCCCATGCAGCGGCACTTGCTGCAGCAGAAAGTTTGGGAAAAGCTTATAATCCATTATTTTTATATGGTGGAGTGGGGCTTGGTAAAACTCACTTAATGCACGCAATTGGTAATTTTGTATTATCGCAAAGTTCAGATGCAAAAGTGCTTTACATAACTTCTGAAAAATTTACAAATGAATTAATTAATGCTATTCAAAATAATACTACTGAAGATTTTAGAAATAAATATAGAAATATTGATTTATTATTAATAGATGATATTCAATTCTTTATTGGAAAAGAGCGTTGCCAGGAAGAGTTTTTCCATACATTTAATTCTTTATATGAAAATGGAAAGCAAATGGTAATCTCAAGTGATAAACCACCAAAGGATATTCATCCTTTAGAGGAAAGGTTGCAATCAAGATTTGAATGGGGACTTGTTGCAGATATTGGTAAACCCGATTACGAAACTAGATGTGCTATTCTTAGAAAGAAGAGTCAACTTGAAAATATTATGATAGATGATGAGATTTTATCAACAATTGCTTTAAAAGTAGAATCTAACATCAGGGAGCTAGAAGGTATCTTTAATAAGATAGTTGCAATGGCATCTCTTACAAATAGTGAAATAACGATGGCACTTGCAGAAAAGGCAATAGGGGATTTGCAAAGGTCTAATGATAAGATTATTACTGTTGACTATGTACAATATGCTGTTGCAAATTACTATAATCTTGATCAGAACGATTTTAAAATTCAAAGAAAGACAAGCGATATTGCTTTTCCAAGACAAATTGCTATGTATTTATCAAAACAATTAACAGGTCTTTCTTTAAAAGATATTGGAAAAGAATTTGGTGGCAAAGATCATTCGACAGTTATATATGCAATAAAAAAAGTGGAAGAAGAAATGAAATTAAATCCTAACACTAAAATAATTGTGGATAACATTAGAAAAATGATTTTAAATAAAAGTGTTGGAAATTCTTAATCTTTACATAATAAAAATTTGGTTGCAAAAAAAGTTATCTTTACTTACGGAAGCCTTGCGTTGGTTATTCACATTCAGGTGTTGATAAAGTGTAAATAACATGTTATTAAAAAGATTTCCAAAAAAAAATGTTAAAACTGTTAGTAACTTTTGTTTCACACTAACAAATTGTTAACACATTTTTTCCTACGCATGCTAAGGTTTAGATAACTTATCCACACTACTAACATCACTTATTATTATTACTATTAAATATATTTACTTAAATGTAAAAAATGGAGGTTTTAAAAATGAAATTTATTTGTGAAAAAGAAAAATTATTAATAGGTCTAAACAATGTAAGCCGTACTTCCGTAGGGAGAACGACCACTCCTATACTAGATGGAATATTAATTACAGTTAGAAAAGATAATATTTTATTAACTACTAACGATTCAGAAATAGGAATGGAATATACATTAGAAGAAAGTGACATTATCGAAGAAGGAAAAGTTGTTATTGATTGTAAAATGTTTGGTGATATTATAAGAAAACTTCCTAATGCAGATATTACTATTTATATAAATGATAAAAATTTATTGGTTATAGAATGTGAAGGTTCAACTTATAAACTTTCTACTATGAATGCAGATGAGTTTCCAACATTACCAACAATAAATGTTGAAAAGACTATCCAATTACCACAAAAAGTGTTAAAAGAAATGATAAAGAAAACAGCATTTGCTGTTAGCGTTGAAGAAAATAGACCTATATTCACAGGAGCATTATTAGAAGTAAAAGAATCAAAATTATATTTAGTTGCAGTTGATGGTTTTAGATTAGCTTTAAGAAAAACACCTGTATTTACAGATAGTGATGATTTTTCTGCAATAGTTCCTGGAAAATATTTAAATGAAGTTTCTAAAAACTTACTAGATGAAGAAGAAATGATAAAAATAGGAATTGCTAAAAATCAAGCTTTATTTGAGCTTCATAATTGTAAAGTTGTTACTAGACTTTTAGAAGGTGAGTTTTTAAATTATAATAATGTAATACCAAAGGATAAAGAAACAAGAATTAAAGTAAATAAGACAAATTTACAAAATGCAATAGAGAGAGCTGCTATTTTTTCTATTTCTTCAGGTGAAAAAGAGAAGAAGTATCCTATTAAGATGTTTGTAAATTTAGGAAACATTATAGTTTCTTGTACATCTCAAATTGGTGATGCTAAAGAAGAAGTGCTTGTAGAAACGACAGGTAAGGAGTTAGAAATAGGTTTTAATCCTAAATATATGTTAGATGCATTAAAAGCTATTGAAGATGAAGAAGTTTATATGGATTTTGGTAGCAACATTTCGCCATGTATTATAAAAAGTACAATGGAAGATAAATATACATATATGGTTCTTCCAGTTAGACTTAAAGAGTAGTTAATAAAATGTTAGGAAAGTACAAAGGAGTTTCTAGAATATGTTTATAAAAGAAGTTTATCTAGAAAATTTTAGAAATTATAAAAAGCAAAAGATTGAATTTAATGAAAATGTTAATGTGTTTTTTGGAAATAATGCACAAGGAAAAACTAATATATTAGAAGCAATGTATTTTAGTGCTTTTGGAAGGTCTTTTAGAACTAATAAAGAGGGCGAATTAATTAATTTTAATGATAATAATTCTAAGATAGATATTAATTATGAAAAAAATAATAGGTCGAATCACTTAGAAATAAATTTAAATAAAAAAGAAAAGAAAGCAATAAAATTAAATGGTATAAAAATTTCAAAAAATAGTGAGCTTGTTGGAAATATTAATATTGTAATATTTTCGCCAGATGATATTATAATTTTAAAGCAAGGTCCAAGCTTAAGAAGAAAGTTTTTAGATATATTAATAAGTCAGTTGAAACCTAAATATTTGCATGAACTTAGCGAATTTAATAAGATATTAGAACAAAGAAACAATTTGCTAAAATCTAAACAATTAGAAACACTTGATATTTGGAATGAGCAATTAGCTGAAAAAGCAAGTATTATTAATAGATATAGAAAAGAATATATAGACAAAATTCAAGAAAAATTAGAAACAATTCATCCGACTCTTACAAGTAATAAAGAAAAAATTGAGATAAGATATATTTCTAATTTTAAATCAAAAGAACAATTTTTAAATGTGCTAGACCAAAACTTAAATTTGGATTTATTAAGAGGTTACACAAGAGAAGGACCGCAAAGAGAAGATTTTGAAATATTAATAAATGATAAAAGTTTAAACTTGTATGGTTCGCAAGGGCAACATAGAACGGCGGTGTTAGCATTAAAAATTGCAGAAATGCAGATAATAGAAGATGAAGTAGGAGATAGCCCGATATTGTTACTAGATGATATTACTTCTGAATTAGATGAAAGTAGAATACAAGCTATTTTTAATAGTGTAAAAAAGTATCAAGTTTTTATAACTTGTACTGATATAAATTTAATTTTGAAATATGATTGTTTGACAAAAAATATAAAATTATATAATATAGATAATGGTAAGATTGTGTAATTTGTATAATTGTAAAGTGAGGAATATATGTTTTTACACATAGAAGATGAAAGGTTAATTTCTATAAGTGATATAGTTGGTATTTTTGATTTATCAGAGTTAGCTAAAAATAAAGAAAATAGAAATTTCACATTTAGATTTAATGATGAAGATAAATTAAAAAAGACTGTAATCATAATTAACAAAAACGGAAAGATTGAAGAGGTGTTTTCCAATCTTTCAGCTGCAACATTGGAGAAAAGAATTAATAAAAAAGATAAATTTGCTTAAAAAATAATTGCATATATGAAAGTATAAAATGA
>CAZRQF010000026.1:0-14826 GCA_964602275.1 uncultured Eubacteriales bacterium | reverse complement strand
AATATCTTCCATATAATTACTCCTTTTATATATAGTACAACAAATGTAACAAAGATGAAAAAAGATAACCACTTTGCTTTAATCGGACAAGGGGTTATCTAATACCAAAATTTTGGTCATCTGCTTTCGCAGATCTCCTTTATCTATTTATACTTTAAACGAAAACTAATGAAAAGTCAATCAAAAGTCCATGAGATAAATATAAAATATCATTCATATATGATAAATTATATGACGAAAGGAAATTATATGACGAAAGGAAATTAAGGATTGAAAAATTGTTTTAAATATGATATAAGTACACAAAGTTGTATAATTAATTAAAATAATCAATAAAATTTATTTTCAAATTCTTAGAATTCAACTTAAAAATTATTTCTTAAATTGTTCTAATTTGCAATAAAATCAATCTATAATAATATTGAAAAAATTCTATATCATGATATTAAATATATGGGTGAAATTTATGAATAAAAATACAAGTAAATTAAAACAAATCTTAATAATTTTATTGTATAGAACTACTCCATATTTTGAAGGTAATAATGAATTGGCTAGTGGTGTAAATATAGAAGCATATTCTATTGAAGATGATGGAAAATTACACTTTAATGTATATGTGTATAATGTACAAGATGGAATTGTTATTGATTATGCAACTGGCGAAAGTAAATTAGCAGAATAGGAGGAAAGTTATTGAATTTAAATCTATTTGATAGAAAAAATGATAACAGTAATAATAATTTTATAAATGATCTTATTGAAGAGTTAAAAAATACATTAGAAAATACAATAAATAAACAACAAAACAAAAATGAAGAAAATAATATTATGGAAGAATATGATAGATATGAAAGAAGAAAAGTTTTTTTAGATAATAAAAGTTGGAACGGGAATGACTTTGCTTGGGTAATGGATGAAGGATCGGTTTGTATATCGGAACATGGTGAGAGTGGACCATATGCAATATCTGATATAGATTTACCTAAGAATGCAAAAGTTAGAGAAGTATATGAAAAAATTGATGGTAATTATATTTATAATTCTGATATAACTACTAAGTTAAAAGAAATAAAGTGATGGCTTGCAAATGTGATTTAAGTGTAGTTTAAAGGGGTTGGAAAACACACATTTTCTAAGTATGACGGGCAATACCATAAAAGAGAAAAAAGTAAACGGAGATATATAAAATGTTGACATTTTACATACATCTGAAGTATAATATGTATATGAAATGGGGCGGTGCTATGCGTAATAAAAATAAATTAGAATATAAGAATAGTACAATTTTATATGCCAATGAACTAGAAAAACATAAAATGACTAGACACGATTTGAGAACATTATTGGAAAAAGGAAAAATAAATAGAATTATGCACGGAGTATATGCTAGTTCAGATGAAGATATAAATGAATTTTGGCTTATGAGTGAAAAATATAAAAATGGCATATTTTCACACAATACAGCTTTATATTTCTATGGAATGACAGATAGAACGCCAATTTATTTTGATATGACATTTCCTAGCAATAACAGAATAAAAAATGAACTATTAAAAGTTCATTATATAAAAAAAGAAAACCATAAATTAGGATTAACAAAAATAAAACTTGAAGATGGATGTGAAATTCAAGTTTATAATATTGAAAGAACTATATGTGATATTATACGAGATAGAAATAAAATAGATCCGCAAATATTCAATAATGCTTTAAAAGAATATATTAAAAGGAAAAATAAAAATTTAAAGTTATTGTATGAGTACGCAAAAGTATTTAATATAGATAAAATACTAGAAAAATATATGGAGGTTTTAATGTAAATGAAAAGAAATGTAACTAGCTTAAAAGCAGTAATAAATAATATAGCAAAGGAAAATAAAATTTCAGCACAATCTGTTTTGCAAACATATATGCTTGAGAGATTACTGGAAAGAATATCAGTATCAAACTATAAGAATAATTTCATTTTAAAAGGTGGAATGCTTATTTCAGCAATGTTAGGTATTGACAGTAGAACAACAATGGATATGGATACAACAATTAAAGGTTTTTCTTTAACAGAAGAAAATGTTAGGAAAATTATACTTGAAATATGTAGTATCAATTTAGAAGATGATGTATCTTTTGAGGTACAAAGGGTTGAGTTAATAAGAGATGATGATGAATATGGTGGATATAGAATTACATTTAAAGCTAATTATCTTGAGAAAATGCCTGTGATTTTAAAAATAGATGTTACAACAGGAGACAAAATTACTCATAAAGAAATAAAATATACTTTTAATTTAATGCTAGAAGATAGAAAGATTCAAGTTTGGTCTTATAATATTGAAACTGTCATTGCAGAAAAATTTGAATCAATAATAAATAGAGGAACTTTAGGTACTAGAATAAGAGATTATTATGATGTACATATGCTTTTGAATACTCAAAGAAAAAATATTGATGATGCAGTTTTAAAAGATGCAATTTATTCAACATCTGAACATAGAGGCACATTAGAAACAATAAAAGATTGGAAGAATGTTTTAGATATATTAGAGAAAAGTGAAACTATGAAAAAGCAATGGAATAGGTATCAAAAAGATAATTTTTACGCAGAGGGTATAACTTATGAAGATTTAATAGAGAGTTTAACAATAGTAGGACAACTTTTATAAATGGTTTGAAAGTTGTAGAATAATAATTCAACAAATAGTAATTTATCGAGATGTTTTTGAAAACACTTGATAGAATATAACGAGTAGTTTTAAAGGCGAAGCTAAAAACTCCGCCTTTTTTGTTACACCTCTATACTTATTGCGTGTGCAATTCCTGGTATGCTTTCTTTTTGCTGGGCTGTTGTTGGACTCATTAATGCACCTGTTGCAATTAATAGTACTCGTTTTAGTTTTTTTGCTTGCAATTGGTTATAGATATATCCACAAAATGTTGTTGCACAGCAGGCACAACCACTTCCGCCAGAGTGTGTATCTTGTTTTTCTTTGTCAAATATTAATACGCCACAATCATTGTAGTTACTTCTAATGTTATAGCCTCTTGATTCCATTAAATCTATTGCGATAGATTTACCGATATATCCCAAATCACCTGTTAATATTAAGTCATAATAGCTTGGGGCACGCCCAGTTTCTTTAAAGTGAATGTACATTGTATCTGCTGCAGCAGGTGCCATAGCTGCACCCATGTTGTTTGCATCTTTTATTCCCATGTCTACCATTTTGCCAGTAGTTACGGTTGTTATATATGGACCGTTTCCGCTGCTTGAAAGTATTACGCTTCCTGAACCTGTTACTGTCCATTGCGATGATGGTGGTCTTTGATTTCCGAGTTCTAATGGAAAACGAAATTGCTTTTCTGCACTGCAAAAGTGGCTAGAGGTTGCACATACTAAATTGTCAGCATATCCACCATCAATTAGCATTGAACCGATACTGATACCTTCTACAAAAGTTGAACATGCTCCAAATAAACCTAAAAACGGAATGTTGGTATCTCTATTTCCAAAAGCGGAAGGTGTACATTGATTTATCAAATCACCTGCTAGTATATAATTTACATCTTCATAACTAAGTTTCACTTTGCTTATGCAATTTGCAACACACTCTCGTGCTATTTTTGTTTCTGATTTTTCCCAAGTTTGTTCTCCCCAAAATTCATCTTCGATTATGGTGTCAAAATATTTTCCTAGTGGACCTTCGCCTTCTTTTGGTCCAACAATCGAGTATGCAGATATGATTGAGGGGGGAGTAGATAATTTTATGGTTTGTGTTCCTAATCTTTTCTGTGCCATAGGTTCTCCTTTCTTAAGCCGCTGTGGTTACGAAATAGTATATGATACCTAGAACTACTGATGTTGAAATTCCATATACTAAAACAGGTCCTGCTATTTGGAATAGTTTTGCACCGACCCCTAAAACCAATCCCTCGCTTTTAAATTCGATAGCGGGTGAAGCAATTGAGTTTGCGAAGCCTGTAATTGGTACTATTGAACCTGCTCCTGCAAATTTACCGATTTTGTTATATACATTGATAGCGGTTAAAAAGATACCAATGAATATAAGAGTTATACTAGTTACAGACGAAACGGTTTTATCGTCTAATTCTAAAGCTCTTAAACCATCAGAGATTCCTTGACCGATTAAGCAAATTATGCCACCTACAATAAAAGCTTTAATTATGTTTTTCCATATCGGTGAATTTGGAGTTTTTTCATCGACATATTTTTGATAATCTTTTTTTGTTTCTATTTTTTTCATATAAAATTACCTCCATGTTTTACAAATATTTTTTTCAAAATAAAAAATAATATTCAAAATTTCGTAAAATTTTTTATTCGACTTGTCGAAATAAGACTAAGTGTGATAGTATATTAGTGGATAAATATGGGGAGGGTGAATTTGTTGAAAAAAATATTTTGGTTATTGGTTGTTATAATGTTGATTATGTTGCCAATATGTTCTTATGCTGGCATGGAAATATATTATGACGGTGCGACACATGAGTATACAGGTCCAAATGTAACATTAATATTAAATGATATAAAATTTGAAGTGACGGAAGGTCTAATGCCTCCGATTATAATAGAGAATAGAACTTTAGTACCAGTAAGAGAAGTTTTTGAAACACTAGGTGGAACTGTTAACTGGATTAATGATGAGCGTGCTGTTGAGATAGAGCTTGAAAGCAAAAAGGTAAAATTGTGGATTGATAATTATACAGCTGAGGTTGATGGGGTTGAAACTAAGTTAGATGTTCCTGCGAAAATTATTAGTTCAAAAACAATGGTGCCTGCAAGGTTTATATCTGAAAATTGCGGATTAAATGTAGACTGGGATGATGAAACGAAAACTGTAACAATAAAATCAGAAGAAAAAGAATTACCAATTGCAAAAATAAGTTCGGTAGAATATAAAAAAGTCAATGGCGTTAATTGTGTTGTGGTAAAAGCAGATTCTGAAATTAGTGGATATAAATATTTTTCTTTATCAGAACCAAACAGGTTAATACTTGATGTTGAAAATAGTAAGTTTTCTTATGAAACAAAATCACAAGAAATAAACGATGATGTTATTTCGACAATTAGATTTGGAAAACAAGAAAATAATGTTAATAGAATTGTGTTGGATTTGTTTGAAAAGCTTGAAGATTATATTGTTGTTCAATCAGCAGATAAAAAAGTTCTTTATTTGGCACTTGACGAAAAGTTAGAACTTGATGAACCAAAGGAAGAACCGAAGCAAGATGAAGATAAAAAAGACGATAATGTACCAACTGATAATAAAGATGACCAGACGGGAACAACTGATGTAGATAATAGTGAAGTGCCTAATGACAATAATAATGAAAACAACAAACCTGATGTGAATGATGGTGAGGATACTAACCAAGATAAAACGGGTGTCGATAACGAGAATGAAGATATGCCAGAAGATAAAGTGGATTATAGTCTTGAAGTAAGTGCAATCAAGTATAATTCTACTTCTAACAGAACTAGAATTATGTATGATGGTAAGTTAAGTGATTATCATACTTTTACTTTAGAAAATCCAAAAAGATTGGTTGTTGATATATATGATGCTAAGTTAGAAGTGGATGGTCCTACTATAATTAATCCTAAAAATAAATCGATAACAGAAATTGAGATTGCACAGTATGACGAAACGACTGTTAGAGTTGTGTTTGATTTGCTAGCTACAGTAAAATATCAAATTAAAGAAAGAAACGATGAATTACAAATTGATATTGAAGAGCCGACATACAAAAATGTAGAATATACAGCTGGCGAAGAAAATGCTACATTGAGATTAATAGGAGTAAACCTTAATAATTTAACTTTAAAGAAAAATAGCTCAAGAACTACATATACATATACAATATCGTATTCATCATCTAAGTTTAAAACTGGAAGTGGCACGATAGATGTATCTGATTCTTTTGTTTCAAAAATATCTATAACTAAATCTAAGATTACTGTTAACGCTAAGAGCAAAATGGCATATACTGCAAAACAAGTTGGCGATGATGTTGTTATAACTATGAAAAAGACAAATGGCAACTCGGACAAAATTATATTGCTAGATGCAGGTCACGGTGGAAATGATCCTGGTTCGAGCAATGGTAGCTATTATGAGAAAAAGTTTAATTTAGCAATATTGTTGAAATTAAAAGAAATGTTAGAAGATGAGGGATATACGGTTTATGCTACGAGAGAAAAAGATGTAACACTTACAGTTAATGATAGAGTAAGTATTGCAACTGAAGACTATCCAGAGGCATCATTATATGTTTCTATTCATAATAATTCGGTAGAAAACAAAAATTACTCAGGAACATTGGTAATGTACTGTCCTCGTGATACTTCTGAATATGGTATAACAAATAAGCAGTTTGCAAGCTATGTGTTAGAAGAATTAGTAGAGAAGTTAGATACAATAAATAGAGGATTTATTGTTGTAAAAGAAACAGATACATCAAAAAGGGTTTTGACAGAAGTGCCGATGCCATCTATACTTTGCGAAGTTGCTTTTGTATCAAATGATGCAGAAGTTGCAAGGTTAAATACAGAAGAGTTTCAAGAGTCTGCCGCACTTGCGATATTTAACGGTATTGAAAAAGCATTAGAGGATATGGAATAACAAAATAATAAAAATAGTAAAAATCTGAAAGGGGAAACAAAAATGGAAGAAAATTTTTCAAAAGGAATATTTGGACTTAATAAAAAGGATGTTGAAAGTTATATTTCAAATATCAAAAAAAATTATGAAGATGAACTATTAGAGCAAACAAAACAATTACAAGAGATGAAAGCAGAAAATGATAAGTTAAACGAAAGACTAAATAAACTTTTGAATGAAAAGAAAGATGTTGAAATTGCAAAACAAAATATTTCTGATGTTTTGGTAAAAGCAGAGTTACAAGCAAAGCAAATTCTAGATGATGCACGAGAGCAAGCGGATAAAGAACGCCACGAGTTGGAACTTTCTATTGAGGCTGAAAAAGAAAAACTAATAGATGCAAGAATAGAACTTGCAAAGTTAAAAGATAAAGCAAAAGAAGTTATGATTAAATTTTCGGATGATATTACTAATTTATAATAACTGAATATTTATTTAAATCACCTAATATATTTTATTAGGTGATTTAGTAATGATTAGAATAAAAGCGTGCAAACTTTCTGAAATAATTGATACAGTAGTGATAGGTTTATTGTATATTTTAGCGTGTATTTTTTTTATAAAATTTATGCTAATAGCTTTTGAAAGTATAGATTTTTTGACTGCCAAGATATTTATAGAAAATAACTTTTTAAGTGCTGATAAACAGCATAATGAATTTAGCAAAACTCTTTGTTGGGACGAAGCTATTTATTCACAATTTCCTAAAATTAATTCTAAAAAAAATAACGAAAGTTTAAATGCAGAACTAGTTGAAAATGAATTTCAAAATAACTATTTAAATAATATAAAAAATGATATACTAGATACAGAAAAACTTTCTGAAACGAAGATAAGAGTTGGCACAGTAAAAATAGAAAACTATACAAAAAGAGAACTAGATTTAGAAGAGCTTTCTAAATCTTTAAATGTTGATGTTTCAAAGAATAGCAAAGTTTTAATTTATCACACTCACACATCAGAAAGTTATTCTGATGTGGGCATTTATTCAGACTATTATAGAACTACTGACAAAACAAATAATGTAGTGTCGGTAGGAAATAGATTAGTACAAGAGCTGGAAAAATATGGCATGTATGCATTGCAAGATACGACTGTTCATGATTATTTATCTTTTGGTAAAGCATATGAAGCCTCGCTTAAAACAATAAAAAAGAGAATGAATGAAGAGAAGTTTGATATTTTGATTGATATTCATAGAGATGCACTTGCTGCAAATGAAACTTTTAGACCTACTGCTGAAATTAATGGGGAAACGGTTGCAAAGCTTATGTTTGTAATTGGAACAAACACGGCAGGGCTATCTCATGATGAATGGATTGAAAATTTAAAATTTGCAATTGCTTTTCAAGAAAGAGCAAATAGAATGTATCCTGGACTTTTTAGGGATATACATTTAAGTACATCAAGGTATAATCAGCATATGTCTAATAAAGCAGTAATTGTTGAAGTTGGAGCAACTGGAAATACGGTAGAGGAGGCACAAGCTTCAATGAAGTATTTTGCTTCGGTTTTAAATTCTATGATATAACAAAGGAGAAAAGAATATGAAATTAAATTATGAAAATTCATTAGTTAAAAATGCGGATATTGTA
This sequence comes from uncultured Eubacteriales bacterium, assembly GCA_964602275.1. Lineage (GTDB taxonomy): Bacteria > Bacillota > Clostridia > TANB77 > UBA1234 > RGIG6291. Next base: position 6,551 of record CAZRQF010000026.1, on the reverse strand, counting down.
AGGTACAACAAAAAAGTGTTGAAAGCACATGAAAATCTTCACAACAATTCAGACGATATGAACGATTTTAGAGGTTGGGTAGATTTAAAGTTTGACGAAAAAGAAATTTTGAGAATAAAAGATGTTGCAAAAAGAATTAATCAAAATTCAGATATATTGGTTGTTGTAGGTATTGGTGGTTCGTATTTAGGTGCTCGTGCAGTTATTGAAGCTTTATCAAATAATTTTAAACCGTCTAATGTTGTTTATGCAGGGAATAATATGAGTCCAGACTATATGAATGATTTATTAGATTTTCTAGAAGATAAAGATTTCTCTGTAAATGTAATATCGAAATCTGGCACAACAACAGAGCCTGCAATAGCGTTTGAACTTTTAAAAACTTTACTTGTAAAGAAATATGGCGAGGAAGAAGCTGTAAAGAGAATATATGTTACAACGGATAAAGAAAAAGGAATACTAAAAAAGGAAGCTGACGAAAAGGGTTATGAAGCGTTTGTTATTCCTGATAATATTGGCGGCAGATATTCAGTATTAACGGCTGTTGGCTTGCTACCAATTGCAGTTGCTGGAATAGATATAGATAAGATTATAGCGGGTGCAAACGATGCTATGCAAGAATATTCAAAACCAGATGATAACGATTGTTATAAGTATGCAGTAATCAGAAATATACTTTATAAAAAAGGTAAAAAAGTTGAGATACTAGCAAGTTACGAGCCAAAACTACATTATTTTATGGAATGGTGGAAACAACTTTTTGGAGAAAGTGAAGGTAAAGATAAAAAAGGTATCTTCCCTGTATCGGTTGGATATACAACAGATTTACATTCATTAGGGCAATACATTCAAGATGGCGAAAGACACCTATTTGAAACGGTTATAGATATTGAAAATCCATATAGAGATATAGAATTTGATATAGATAGTGAAAGTCATTTGAAGTATTTAAACGAAAAGACTTTAAACTATGCAAATCATGCAGCTATGCAAGGAACAATTACAGCTCATGTAAAAGGTGGTGTTCCAAACTTAATAATAAAACTTGAAAAACTAGATGAATATAACATTGGTAAACTTATATACTTCTTTGAAAAATCATGTGCAATAAGCGGAGAGCTCCTAGGAGTAAACCCTTTTAATCAACCAGGCGTTGAATTTTATAAAAAAGAGATGTTTAGACTTTTGGGCAAAGAATAAAATTAATTACAAAGGAGAAAAAGTATGAATAAGTACTTTAATAATGCAATTGTTGGAAATTCTAGTGTATTAGGCTGTATCACAAACAAAGGCGAGCTTATAAGATTATATTATCCTAATATTGATTATTTTCAAAATATTGATATGTACAATTATGGTGTTATTGTAGACGGAAAAATAAAGTGGCTTAGCGATGCTAATTTGATATCGCAGTATTACGATACTAATATTTTATACACCGAACTGGAAATGGAAGGTATAAAAGTAATACAAAAAGATTATGTATTGCCAAAACAAGATGTTTTTGTTAGAAAGTTAGCTTTTAGCAAAAAAGTCAATTTGTTTTTATACTCGAGATTGAATTCAAATATTAATAGAATGATATCAGGCATGGTGGTAAAAGATGCTTTAATTCAATATTGCCAAGAATTTTACATGTCAACTTTTGCAAATAAAGAAATATCTAATTATCAAATAAACAATGCAAATTTTGAAAATACAGAGTTAAATAGTGAAGACTACATAGGAATGTCGTCAAGTGCAGCAATAAGATATGATAATACGGACGAAATAACTTTATACATATCGCTTGAAAAAACATTAAAAACTGCTTTAAATGTTGCAAGTAAAATAAAAAAAGTTTCGGAGAATGAACTTTGCATTGAAACAAAAGAATATTGGAACGAATATATTACTAAACTTAGCATTTCAAATATGAATTTTAGTTCTGCGAAAGAAAAAGATATAGTCACTAGGACTGCGTTTATGTTTCAGCTTTTGACCGATAAAAACACCGGCGGAGTTATTGCAAGTCCTGATGTTGACGAAACTTTTTCTAAGTGTGGTCGATATGGTTATTGTTGGCCAAGAGATGCATTGTTTGTCATGAAAGCTTTTGCGTTATTAGGTATGAATGAAAGCGTTGAAAAATTTTACACGATTTGGGCAACAAAAGCACAATTAGAAAATGGACTTTTTGAGCAACGCTATTATGTAAGTGGTGAGCTTGCGCCGTCATGGGGAATGCAGATTGATGAAACCTCTGCAATGCTAATAGGAATGAACAAATTTGGCAAATGTAGAAAACTAGAAAGTGTAGTATATAAAGCAACAGATGCTTTGCTAAATTTTTTAAGTGAAAACTTTTTGCCACAAACTTCGTATGATTTGTGGGAAGAAAGAAAAGGTGTTCATTTGTATTCGTCAGTTTCAATATATGAAGCATTAAAAGCGGGAAAAGATATGTTAAATAAAATTAATAGAATGAAATATAAAACGATTATCTCAAAAATTGAAAAAACTTTGCCTAAGGTGAAAAGTGCAATAAAAGAAGCGTTTGTATGTAACAATATTTTAAAGCGAAGTTTAGACAATGAGCAAATTGACATTTCGCTTTTATCAGTTGTTACACCGTTTGATATTTTTGATATAAATGAACCATTTGTAAAAAATACGGTAGCTGAAATCGAAAAAAGATTGAAACTATCTAATGGCGGCTATATGAGATATGAAAACGATAACTACATGGGTGGCAACGCATGGATTATTTCTTCTTTATGGCTTGCTATGTATTATATAAAAGCAGAAAATATTGAAAGAGCAACGGAGCTTTTTGATTGGGTAACTAACCATGCAGACGATTTATCGTTTTTGCCTGAACAAATAGAGCGAAATGGCGATAAAACGGCATGGATATCGCAACTTGCATGGTCGCACGCAATGTATGTAATTGTAAGAAATGAATTAAAGGAGAAAAAGTATGGCAAAAAATCAAACGGTATTTGTTTGTAGCTCATGTGGAAATGAATCGCCAAAATGGCTTGGAAGATGTCCTGCATGTAATGAATGGAATACATTTTATGAAGAGAAAGTGGTAAAAGATAAAACAACTGGCCAAAGAAGAGAGCTTGCAGCAGATACCATAAAACTTAACACGGTAGAAACAAAAAATTATGAAAGATATAAAACAAGCATGGACGAATTAGACAGAGTGCTTGGTGGTGGTTTAGTGCAAGGTTCGCTAGTGCTATTAGGCGGAGAACCTGGTATTGGTAAGTCTACATTGATTTTGCAAATTTGTGATAAAGTAAAAGTTAATGCACCTGTACTTTATGTATCAGGCGAAGAGTCGTCAAGTCAAATAAAGATGCGTGCAGATAGATTAAACATAAACAATGAAAATATTTTCTTCTTGGGAGAAACAAGTATCGAACTAATTGACGAAGCAATTGAAAAAGTAAAGCCAGGGTTAATTATAATAGACTCAATACAAACGATGTATAGCGAGGGCATTACATCTGCACCAGGAAGTGTAAGCCAAGTAAGAGAAGTTACTTCAAAAATTATGATGATGTGTAAAAAACAGAATATAACTACAATAATAATTGGACATGTAACAAAAGATGGAGCAATAGCAGGTCCAAGGGTTTTGGAGCATATGGTTGATACAGTGTTATATTTAGAAGGAGAAAGATACTTTTCATATAGGGTTTTGCGAAGTGTAAAAAACAGATTTGGTTCAACAAATGAAATAGGGCTTTTTGAAATGCGAGAAGAAGGAATGGTAGAAATACAAAATCCGTCTGAAATTTTAATTACTGAAAGAAACGGCAATCCTTCTGGCTCTATAATTGTAGCATCTATTGAGGGTACAAGACCGATGCTTGTAGAAATACAAGCTTTAGTTACTCCTACTGCTTTTGGCATGCCAAGAAGAACGGGTAGTGGAGTGGATTTTAACAGATTAGTTGTTTTAATGGCAGTATTAGAAAAAAGAGCGGGTATACCACTTTCAAATCAAGATGCATATGTAAATATAGTTAGCGGTATAAGAATTGATGAACCTGCAATAGATTTAGGATTAGCACTTGCAATAGTGTCAAGTTATAAAAATATACCACTTCCAAAAGATTTGATAGCGATAGGCGAAATTGGTCTTACTGGCGAAATTAGAACTGTAAATTCTTTAGAAAAGAGAATAAAAGAAGCGGACAAGATGGGATTTAAAACATGCTTAGTGTCTGATTCTAGCATGAAGCAATTAAAATTTAAAGGAAATATAAATATAATAGGCGTAAAAAATATAAGAGATGCAATAAATGTAACTTTGAATAACAATTAGAAAGAGAGTAATTATTATGAGAAATACATGGGGAAGAAGTGACGAGTTACTTCATATATTAAAAAGTGTTGCACCAGGAACTGAGTTAAGAGATGGATTGGAAAATATTTTGAAAGCGAGAACAGGGGCGTTAATAGTAGTTGGCGATTCTGACGAAGTTATGAATTTAGCTGATGGTGGTTTTAAAATCAACGAAGACTATTCGCCTGCAAGGCTATACGAACTTGCTAAGATGGATGGAGCTATTGTATTAAGTAAAGATGCAAAGAAAATATTACTTGCAAACACTCAGTTAATTCCAAACCCTACAATAGCAACAGTAGAAACGGGAACAAGACATAGAAGCGGAGAAAGAGTTGCAAAGCAAACGGGCGAAATGGTAATAAGCATTTCACAAAGAAGAAATGTTATTACTATTTTTAAAGGAAATCTTAGATATATAATCAAAGATAGCTCACAAGTTTTGGCAAAGGCAAATCAAGCTATTCAAACAGTAGAGAGGTATAAAGTTTCGTTTGATGAAAATATTTCAACATTAAATGAATTTGAATTTGAAGATATTGTAACGCTTGAAAATGTTGTAAAAACTATTCAAAGAGCAGAGCTAACTATGAGAGTTGTTTCAGAAGTAAATGGATATATTATAGAGTTAGGTGACGAGGGAAGACTTTTAGATATGCAACTTAGAGAGCTTTCAGCTAATATAGAAAAAGAAGAGCTACTAATAATAAAAGATTATCTAAGATCAAAATCTGTGGCCGAAGATGTTTTAGATGTTATTTCAGAAATAAGTCATGACGAATTAATGGACATTAGCATTTTAGCAAAATATTTGGGCTATACGGTAGAATCGTCTTTAGACGATATAGAAGTAGCAACAAGAGGATATAGACTTTTAAATAAGATACCAAAAACGCCAATGAGCATAATAGATAACATAGTAAAAAGCTTTGGTAATTTTCAGCACGCAATAAGAGCAACAATAGAAGAATTGGACGAAATAGAAGGCATAGGAGAAGTAAGAGCTAAAAATATAAAACAAGGCATAAAAAGACTACAAGAACAAACAATATACGAATCAAGGTATTTTAGATAGTATTTTCATGTGGCGCTTTTGCTTAGCTACTAGATGTGGATTTTATTTCTTGCCAAAAACACGGGCGAAGTATACATAAAAAAGTTTGCCAAATTCTTTGACTTTTACCAAATTATGTGGTATAATGTACTCGTGCCGTAAGGAAAGACGGGATTTTGTGAATGATTAACAGCATAGTAAAATGTCGAAAGAAAGAGGAGTGATAGAATGTTTAAGGTTGGGGATAAAATCGTATACCCAATGCACGGAGCAGGTACTATTGAATCAATCGAAGAAAAAGAAGTGCTTGGAGAGAAACAAAAATATTACATAATGAAAATGCCAGTTGGCGATATTAAAGTTATGGTTCCAACTAAAAATGCTGAGATGATAGGTGTTAGGGATGTAATAGGCAACGAAACAGCTCAAGGAGTATTAGATGTTCTTAGCTCAAACACAACTGAGATGTCTGCAAACTGGAATAAAAGATATAGGGACAACATGGAGAAGATGAAAAGTGGCGATATATATGAAGTTGCAGATGTTGTTAGAAACCTAACATTTAAACAAAAGGAAAAGGGGCTTGCAACTGGAGAAAAGAAAATGCTAAACAATGCAAGACAAATTTTGGTTAGCGAATTGGTTTTGGCAGAAGCAAGTGATAAAGACGCCGTGGAAAAGTTGATTAACGATAAAATAGAAGAGTCATTTAATTTATATAAGACTACAATAAGTTAGAAGAAAAATAACCATCTAAAAAGATGGTTATTTTTTTATAACCCCTTGCATTTGTTTTTGTATATTGATAAAATTTTGTTGTGATAAAACAAAAAAATGTGGATAAAAGGGGTGTGTTTTGATGGAAAATTCATATGGAAAAATAAGTAAAAGCCCGCAAACCCTTGCGGTTCTACACACACACACACAAGTAATTTTACTAACAGTTTAAAAGGTTTTAAAATCGCACAAATTTTCTGCGGGTTTACAAAATATAAATTATGAAGACTAACTTTACTAGGTAAAACTAGTAAGGTTAGTCTTTTTGTGTTGCAATAAAAATGCACATAAATCTGTAGGGGTCGGCGTCCTCGACGACCCGTTTTGAAAATTTGAACATTTGCCAAAGCAAAATTGTTTGTTTTCACTTAGATGTCC
>CAZRQF010000025.1:0-15079 GCA_964602275.1 uncultured Eubacteriales bacterium | reverse complement strand
ACTTTACATGCATATATATTGCCATTTAAGGTTTCGTTCGAATTCAAGAATACATATTTTTCTACTATCTTTTGATTTTCTAATACGCATACAACAGTTTGAGTTTTTTCTTTATTTATTATAACCAAGTTTTTCATACTCTCTCCTAATTAAAGCTATTCATTGCTTTTGTTACATCACAAGTTAAAATTTCTATAATCGCACTCGCAACTTTTGATGTAACTTCGTCTACAATTTTAAGTTCTTCACGATTAAATTTTGATAGCACAAAATTAAATAATTCTTGATTTTCCCTAGGCTTTCCCGTTCCAATTCTAATTCTGCAAAAATTTTGTGATTGTACCATATCCGTTATATTTCTCATACCGTTATGTGTTCCTGGACTACCACTCGGTCTTATTCTAATTTTTCCAAATTCAATATCTATATCATCATAAATTACAATCAAATCTTCAGCTTCTAATTTGTAAAAATCAAGTATTTGTTCCACACAATTTCCGCTTAAATTCATAAATGTCTGCGGCTTTACTAATAGCACCTTTTCGCCATCATAATTTAATTCTCCTATTAGCCCGTTAAATTTATTTTTGTTAATCTCTACACCTAATTTTTTAGCTATTTTATCTATCGCCATAAAGCCTAGGTTATGTCTAGTTTCTTCATATTCTTTACCAGGATTTCCCAACCCTACTATAATTTTCATTTTTACCTCCTGCAAGCAATAAATTTACATAATTTTTTATTGTAATTTACCCAAAAACACTTGTTTTTTTGCTCATTTTATAGGATAATATATATGTTATCTTTTGTCAATAATATGACTTTTAGGGGGTAAAAATGTTAACCAAAATTTTAAATTTTATAGTAACTCCATTTGAGGCAATGCTCAAACCATTCAAAATAAATGTTACTGAATTTTTTGCATATGTTTTTGCAATTTTATCGGTCTACTTCGCAGTAGATAGACTATTTGAATTCGGTCGTGTATTTTTATTTGGTGAGTTTGCTTGTTATTGGTCAATGTGGATGTATTTAGGTGCAATTTTATGTACGGTTGCAGGTTATGCACTTATGTGTGCTTCGCCTAAGCGTACCACTCTTAGATCACCTATGCACTTCTTCGTGTTCTTCTCGCTTTGTTTATATTGCATAGTTATATCTTTGATATCTCAATGTTCTAATGAGATAATTTGGTTTTTGCTTATGCAACTTAGAAACTTTAGATATATTGCAATTAATTTGCCAGAGCTTATTACTCCAGCAGTTGGTTCTCTTTCTATATTAGCTGCTGTAAGCACTTTTAGAAGCACTTGGGAATACTACATTGGAAATGTTGTAGATGGCGACAATGATTGGATTGAATCTTTTGAAGATTACGGTGGATTTAAACTTGCTTCTGCTAAATCTAAAAAAGAAACTCCAGCTGCTTTCCTTTGCGATGCTCCTATTTGCGTTGACGATAAGCGTGGAGAACTTGTATATATACCAGAAAAGAAAAGATTTGAGGCAGTACTTGTAGAAGGTGCTACTGGTACTGGTAAAACAGCAACAATCGTTGAGCCTATGTGTGCTAACGATATAGAAAGAAAATATTTCTTTAGGGAACTTAGTAAGAAGTTAGGTTATAATGCTCTTCAAGCAGGACTTGCTACTCTTGAAGTTCCATATAGCAATGATTATTTGAATAGAAACTTTACTCTTTCATTCTTAAAACCAAGAGATAATAGAATGTCTGATTATAAAGAGTATGTTAAAGATATGCTTAAATATACAGACCCTGAAACTAAACAAATGTATTATAGAGATTTAGGCTTTACTTTAGTTGCACCAGACAATGCTTGTATTGAAAGAGTTAGAAAAGTAGCTTCTGCTTATAATATGGATGTAAAAGTTATTGACCCAATGGACCCTAATTCCTACGGTATTAACCCATTTATAGGAAAAGACCCTGCAAAAGTTGCAGCTATTATTTCAACAGTTTTAAAAGGTATGTACGAAGCTGACGGCGGCGGTGGCGATAACATTTTCTTCGCTAGCGTTTCACAACAAGCTTTTGAAAACTTAGCTATATTGTTAAAATTAGTTTATCCAAAAGTTCACAATGGCGAAATTCCTAACCTTGAAGATATGCTTGATATTCTTAATAACTTTGATAAGGCTGAAGAACTTTGTGAAGTTTTAAAGAAAGATCCTGTACTTGCAGAAGATTACAAATCTTTGATTGGATATTTTGAAAAGAACTTCTACAAGCCACCAGTTAATATTCATGGATATGAGATTGCTTCAACTTATGGTAGTGGTAGAAAAGAAACAGAAAAATTTGTTTATGGTGCTATTACTCAGCTTGATAACTTCTTAAGAAATCCTGGTATCAAGAGAGTTTTATGTAGCAGAAATAACAATATTGACTTAGATGCAGCACTTCAAAACGGCGAAATTATAACAGCTTGTACAAGACAAGGTGACCTTGGTGAAATTCACCAAAAAGCTTTTGGTATGTTTGTTATATTATCATTTAAAGATGCTGTACTTAGAAGACCTGGTGTTGAAGATAGCAGAACTCCACACTTTATATACATTGACGAGTTCCCTCTATATGTAAATAAAGACACAGAAGCTTTCTTCACTCTATTTAGAAAATATCGTTGTGGAACTTTAATAACAATACAAAACTTATCACAATTAACAAAAAATTCTTCACTTGCCTACTTTAAAGATGTTATTGTTACAAATACAAAAACTCAAATCGTATTTGGTGATTTGACTGCAAGCGAAAGTGAATTTTGGTCTGCCGAACTTGGCGAATACAAGAAATGGGATTACAGAGCTAAAAAGATTTACGATACTCGTAGTGAAGACGGCGACAAAGCTCAAACAGAAGCTTTCATGGGTGAGAAAAAAGTTGCAGAGCGTTATTACAAACCTGGTAAGATATTCTCACTTAAATTTAAGCAATGCGTTTATAAGACTAAAAATGCAAGTGGCAAAACTATTGTTGGTAGAGGTGCTACCGACTTCATAAAGAGTTCATACTATGAACCTCACAAATGTGCAAAATATAATTTTGAATTGTTTGCAACTGCACCATCTGGCTCTTCTACAAACACAGCTGCAGCTCATTCAAGTGCAAACACATTCTTTAGTGGAAGCGATGTTCCAGAATCGATGCTAGCTTCTAAAGATTACAATGTAATTAATGTTGCAAGCTCACCTGTTTCAAGTTCAAATGATGATATATTTATTGATTTAAATAACGATGGAATAAATGATTTATCTTATGCAAAATCATTAAATAAGAATTCAAATAGCAATGCATCATCAGGAGTTTATAAAGTTAGCTCGTCTGATAATGATTCAGTAGTTATTGATTATAAATAAATATATAAAGCAAAAATGACTAGAAGATAAAAACTTCTAGTCATTTTATTTTATATATTCGTAATTTTTCACTTAACATATGAAAATCATTTTGCTTTTCTTATTTAGCAAGCAATGGAATTTGAATTATTTCTAGCTTATATCTATTAGTAGTTTCGTCTAATCTAAACGCAATTAAAGTCTTGTCTAGTTCTTCTTCTAATTGCTTTAAATCCGTAGTGTAGTATACTTCTATTCCCTTAAGCTCTGCATTAACTTTTTTATAGGCTTTAAATATTTCTATTAGATGTTCTTCATCTTCACCTATAATTATTAGTTGTGGTTTCTTATCGAATCCGCAATCTTTCGCTTGGAAATTTTCATAAAAGTCTTCATACAACTTTATCTTTTCCATAAACTTTTCTTCCCAACCATTATTTCTTCTTACAACTTCAAAAATAATGTCTATCTTTATATCATTTTTTACTAATACTACTTGCCCACCCGAAGCTTGAAATTTAGTATTTTGTCTTTTTGAAAATAAAGTAGGATTTGTAACATAGTTTTTGTATGCTCCAACTTTTTGCATATAGGCAATCATTGCTTGATTTCCCGCAAGTTTTCTTTTTATCATGTATACTGGCTTTGTATTATCTGTTGGTTGCCAGTTAGTCTTTACACCTCTAGAGTTTAATAAATACTTACCTATCTTATCTAAGCAATATACTCTATATATACCTTTTCCCTCATTACTTGAAAAATAGTATCTCGTAATTATCTTGCTTTTTATCATATCTTCTAATTTTTTGTTTACCTTATCTTGTGACTTAATATCAATGCCTTTATATTTAAGCAATTGAAAAATTTGTCTAGATGTTATAAATTCAAAATCATTTATTAATTCCATAATTTGAAAATGAATTTCATTGATATATCCCATATCAATTTTGTATACAACAGTATTAATTGATGCATACCCATCTTTTCCATCAAAAACTTTGATTTCGTTCTCCCTCATCGCAAAAGGCGATTTAGGTGCTTTAACTTCATTATCTTCTACCATTTTCTTTTCCTCCTTAAATAAATATTAATCCAGAATTACTAGTTTAATCTTGTGGCGGTCAGGCAAAATCTTTTTAATCTTTACCTGTACTTTTTCTCCATAGGAAACATCACGCACATACTCCGCTAAACCAACCAGGTTTGGCAGTAGCTCTATAAAAATTCCGCTTTTTTCTTTATCTCTAACAATACCTTCTACGACATCACCTTGCGAAAACTTTTTTATATTATCTTCCCAAGTGCCTAAAAGCTCTTTGTGAGATAAAACAATTCTGCCAGTATCAAAATCTATGCTTTTAACAACAACCTTTATTTTTTGCCCTATTTTAAATCTCTCACTCGGATGATGTATTCTGCTAGTTGAAATATTTTCAATATGTAAAAGCCCCGTTATATTTTTGTCTAACTCTACAAATACACCATACTTTTGAATAGATTTAATTGTACCATTTACTATCTTACCAGGTCGCAATTTAGCATAAAAGCTTTGATTTATGGCTAAATTATCATTTGAAAGTACATCACTATTCATTTTGAGTACTCTCCTTTCTTTAACATCCTATTTATGCTTGCATAAATACATAATATATTATAGCAAAATAAAATATATCCTGCAAGTTTTGAATATAAAAATTTATAGCACGGATTTTTTCGTTTTTCCGTGCTATAAATTTTCGTAAAACATTTTTTTGTATTTTCCCGTGCTATAAAACTTTATTTCAAAACTAAGTATCATATAGATTAAAAGTTGCAAAATAAGCACAAAAAAGAGGCATTAAAGCCTCTTTTTATTTTAAATTAAACTAATTCAAGTATAACTTCTTCAGCTGCGTCGCCTTTTCTCTTTCCTAGTTTAATTATTCTTGTGTATCCACCTTTTCTATCTGCATATTTTTCTGCTAATTCATTTAACATTTTTCCTGGTAAATCTACATTGTTTCCTTCTGCATCTTTTACTTTGTTTAAGTTACGAATTAACTTTCTTCTAACTGCAAGTCTAGATGGTAAATCTTTTTTAACATTTTCAGTTACTTCTTCTTTTACAACTTTATCAAATTTCTTTCCGTTTTTGCTTGTTGCAACTTCTGTAACTTTATTACCTTTTTCATCTCTTTTTGCTCTTACTACTTTTTGTTCTACCATTTCAAAGTTGTCTTTTTCTTTAATTGCAAGTGCTATTAAGCTATCTACTAAGCTTTTAACTTCTTTAGCTTTTTCCTCAGTAGTAACTATTTTTTCGTGCCAAATAACTTCTGTCACTTGGTTTTTAAGCATTGCCATTCTATGATCAGCTGTTCTGCCTAACTTTCTAATTGCCACTTTGTTTCACCTTCCTTAATCCTGTTTTCTAATCTTCACTAGGTGTAAAATCTAATCCTAATGAATGTAATTTATTTGTTACTTCTTCAAGAGATTTTCTACCCAAATTTCTAACTTTCATCATCTCATCTTCTGTTTTATTTGTTAAGTCTTCGACATTAACAATTCCAGCTCTTTTCAAACAGTTATAAGATCTTACTGATAAATCAAGTTCTTCTATTGCCATCTCTAATACTTTTTCTTTCTTAGATTCTTCTTTTTCAACCATTATTTCTGTGTTTCTAGTTGCTTCTGATAAATCAATAAACAAATCTAAGTGTTCTGTCATAACTTTTGCAGCTAAGCTTAAAGCTTCATGTGGTAATAAGCTTCCATCTGTCCATAATTCTATTGTTAATTTGTCATAGTCAGTGATTTGACCAACTCTAGTATTTTCTACATAGAAATTAACTTTTTTAACTGGAGTATAGATAGAATCAATTGCTATCACTCCTAGTGGTTGATCAGGTTGCTTATTTTTTACAGAAGGATTATATCCTCTACCACGATTTGCAGTAAGTTCCATGTGTAAACTTCCACCTTCTGCAATCGTACAGATATGTAGGTCTGGATTTAATATTTCAACATTATTATCTCCAATAATGTCACCTGCTTTTACTTCTCCAGCTCCATCCACATCAATTCTTAAATTCTTTTCTTCATTGTCATGAATTTTAAGTCTAACTGATTTTAAGTTCAATATAATTTCAACAACATCTTCAATAATGTTTGGTATAGTTGTAAATTCATGTTGAACACCATCAACTTTTATACTTGTTATTGCTGCACCTGGCAAAGAAGATAACAAAATTCTGCGTAGCGAATTTCCAAGAGTTATACCATAACCTCTTTCTAATGGTTCGCATACAAATTTTGCATACATGTTATCATTGTCCACCTTCAAACATTCGATCTTTGGCTTTTCGAATTCAATCATTCTTTAACCTCCTAAATATTTTAAATTTTATTACATTAATTATTTTTATTTAGAGTATAACTCAACAATCAAATGCTCTTGTACTGGTAAATCTATTTCTTCTCTTGCAGGTAATGCTACTATTTTACCAGTTCTTCCTGCTAAGTTTGATTCTAACCATGCTGGAACAGGTCTTCCTTTTTCGTTTTCTTCAACGATTTGTTTAAATATTTCGCTGTTTGCACTAGCTTCTTTTACTTTAATTTCATCGCCAACTTTTGTTAAGTATGATGGAATATTAACTTTTACTCCATTTACTGTGAAGTGACCATGTCTAACTAATTGTCTAGCTTGTGCTCTTGATGTTGCAAGACCTAATCTATATACAACATTATCTAATCTGCTTTCTAGTATTTGAAGTAAGTTTGTACCTGTTACACCCTTTCTTCTAGAAGCTTCTTCAAAGTATTTTCTAAATTGTGATTCTAAAACTCCATAAAAAGATTTAGCTTTTTGTTTTTCTCTTAATTGCATACCATATTCTGATTGTTTCTTTCTCTTTTGACCATGTTGTCCTGGTGCATACGCTCTTCTTGCAAGTGCGCATTTGTCAGTATAACATCTAGAACCTTTAAGAAACAATTTTTCGCCTTCTCTACGGCAAACACGGCATGACTCTCCTGTATATCTTGCCATTTATATATTCATTCCTTTCTATTTTGAACTAATTAATTAATTATACTCTTCTTCTCTTTGGAGGTCTGCATCCATTGTGAGGAATTGGAGTAACATCCTTAATCATACTGATTTCTAATCCTGCTGTTTGAAGAGCTCTGATTGCTGCTTCTCTACCAGAACCTGGTCCTTTAACGAATACTTCTACTGATTTTAAACCATGTTCCATTGCTGCTTTAGCTGCAGTTTCTGCTGCCATTTGTGAAGCGAATGGTGTACTCTTCTTAGAACCTTTAAATCCTAATTCACCTGAACTTGCCCAAGAAATAGCATTTCCTTGAACATCTGTAATTGTAACAATTGTATTATTGAAACTAGAGTGAATATGAGCTTGACCTTTTTCAATATTTTTACGCTCTTTTCTTCTTCTAGTTGTTGCTTTTTTAACTTGTACTTTAGCCACTATATTTCACCCTCCTTTATTTCTTCTTACCTGCTACTAGTTTTCTAGGACCTTTTCTTGTTCTAGCGTTTGTTTTTGTTCTTTGTCCTCTTACTGGTAGATTTTTTCTGTGTCTTAATCCTCTGTAACAACCAATTTCCATTAATCTTTTAATGTTTAATGCTTGTTCTCTTCTTAAGTCACCTTCAACTTTATATTCTTTGTCAATAACTTCTCTTATTTTTATAACTTCTTCTTCTGTTAAATCTTTAACTCTAGTATCTGGGTTTACTCCAGTTTTAGCTAAGATTTCGTTTGATTTTGTTCTTCCTATACCAAAGATATAAGTTAAGCCTATTTCAACTCTCTTTTCTCTTGGTAAGTCAACTCCTGCTATACGAGCCATTTAAAAAATACACCTCCATAAAATTTCTTTGTTTTGATTGTGTTATTCAATCACTTGGTGACGCAAGCAATTGCTATATGTAAATATCATTTGGATCTAGATTAAACTAGACAGCCGCCCAAAATAATATTTATACCTATGTTTTTCAGAAAATTATTCTGAACTTTTGTAGTCTGTTACTACACTAAAATTAACCTTGGCGTTGTTTATGCTTTGGGTTTTCGCATATTACTCTAACTACGCCTTTTCTTTTGATTACTTTGCATTTGTCGCAAATCTTCTTTGCTGATGGTCTTACTTTCATTTCTTTCCCTCCTTAGGTTTATTACCAGTTTTTATATATTATACGCTCTTTAAAAGCGTTGCCGCGCTATTATTTACCACGCCATGTGATACGCCCTCTGTTTAAGTCATATGGTGAAAGTTCGATTTTCACTTTATCTCCTGGCAATATTCTTATAAAATTCATTCTCAATTTACCTGAAATATGTGCATGCAATCTATGTCCCTTTTCTAGTTCTACAATAAACTCAGCATTTGGCAGTGCTTCTACGACAGTACCGTCAACTTCAATTATATCTTCTTTAGACATACTTAAACTTCCTCCATTTTTCTTAAATTTCTCTCAAGAATTTTTTTACTTCTTGATTTGTTAGCTTTCTTTTTTTAGTAATTCTTTCAGTCAAAGTTTCGTCAGAATAGTTGGTTAATTCAATATGTTTTATCTTTTTTCTTTTTGGATTTTCTACTTTTCTAATATTTCCATCCACAAGATATACATATTTTTCATCATCATCAATTTTTACAACAACAAATAAATTTCCTTTATCTCTTCCTGCTATTGATTTCACTACATTTCCCAGTTCTATACCGCACTTATTTATCAACCTACCTTATCATACAAATTTTGCCTTAATCTAACCAGTAAATTATACAACAAAGTGCCTAAAATGTCAACATTTTAAGCACTTTTTATTGTTTAATTCAAAGTTAATATTACTGGTCCATTTTTCGTAATGGCAACTGTATTTTCATAATGTGCAGATATTTCGCCATCATCTGTAACTACTGTCCAACCATCATCTAGTTCGCATATCTCAGCACTTCCCAAATTTATCATAGGTTCTATGGCAAGCACCATGCCTTCTTCTAGTCTTGGTCCTCTTCCAGGTCTTCCAAAATTAGGCACACCTGGATCTTCATGCATAGCAAATCCTACTCCATGTCCTTGAAACTCTTTAACAACAGAATATCCATTTTTTTCAGCATATTCTTGTATTGCATGCGAAATGTCAGAAATTCTGTTACCTATTTTAACCATTTTAAGCCCTTCCCAGAATGCACCTTCAGTTATTTTTATAAGTTTTTCTGCTTTTGGATTGCCTTTTCCAACTACATAACTTCTAGCGGCATCCGCAAAGTATCCGTCTTTATCTGCTACAATGTCTACGCTTAATAAATCCCCATCTTTTAGCGGAATATTTGTTGGTCTTCCATGTATTATTTCATCATTTACTGACATACAGCAAGTTGCTGGGAATGGATTACTTGAACCTTGTGGATATCCTTTGCATGATGGCACTGCCCCATGTTCTAATATCAGTTTTTCCGCAATTTCATCAAGTTCCTTCGTAGTTACTCCTGGCTTTATTGCCTCTCTTATTGCCTCATGTGCCAAAAAAACGATATGTCCTGCTTCTCTAATTTTTTGTATTTCTTTATCATTTTTTAATGCAATCATATTTTTTCCTTTCTATTTTTCTAGTTCTTTTTTTACTAGTGTTATTGTATCTTCTAGCAAAACTTGACCTACAACAGTTGCAAGTTTTCCTTGATTTGTGTAATACTTTATAAGTGGCTCTGTTTGAGTATGATATACTTCTAATCTCTTTGATACAGTTTTTTCGTTATCATCATCTCTTACAAATAATGCACTTCCGCATTTGTCACAAACATTTTCTACTTTTGGTGCGTTATCTCTCAAATTATAAATTTCTTTACATTCAGGATTACTGCATGTTCTTCTGTTTAACGCTCTTGCCATTATCTCTTCGTCTGCAACTTCTATATTTATAACTCTATCTAGCGATATATTGTTTTCTTTTAGGTATTCGTCAAGTGCTTCTGCTTGCTCAACAGTTCTTGGAAAACCATCTAATAAAAATCCTTTTTGTTTGCAATCTTCTTCGTCAAGTCTTGCTTTTAATAAAGCTATAACTAATTCACTTGGAACTAATTCTCCTCTATCCATATATGATTTTGCTTCTTTTCCTAGTTCTGTACCATCTGCTATGTTTTTTCTCAAAATATCTCCTGTTGAAATATGTGGCACATCATAATCTTTTGTTATCCATTTGCATTGTGAACCTTTGCCACTTCCTGGTGCTCCTAATATTACTAATCTTTTCATATTTTCCTCCTTGTTTTGCTAAAAAATCATATTATTCTTTATGTGCTATACTATGATTAATAGTATGTCTACTGAGTTTTCACACATGCATTATATTACAATTTGCCAATATTATCAATAAATATTGGTGCAAAACAAAAAAATACGATGCTTTTTATAAAGCACCGTATTTTTTATTAATCTAAGAATCCTTTGTAATGTCTTACTAACATTTGTGATTCTAATTGTCTTATTGTTTCTAGTGCAACACCTACTATAATTAGTATTGCTGTTCCACCAAATGATATTTGAAGTCCAGCAAATTGTGCTAATATTGGCAATATTGCTATTATTCCTAAGAATATAGCACCAAAAACTGTGATGTTATTTAAAACATTTTTTAAATATTCTTCAGTTTTCTTTCCTGCTCTTATACCAGGTATAAATCCACCATTTTTCTTCAAATTATTTGATACTTCTACTGGATTGAATACCATCCATGTATAGAAATATGTAAATGCTACGATTAATAATAAGTATATTATACTATGAATTATTCCATATATAACCATTCCTTCAGATGTACCTAAGCTTGAGAATAAACATACTTTATATACTCCAGCCCAGAATCCACTTGCTGTTGCAATGTTAGGATTGATTAATGAAATAATCATCGCTGGGAATTGCATTGCAGACATAGCGAAGATTACTGGTAAAACACCTGCCATACTCAATTTCATTGGTATATGAGTGTTTTGTCCACCATACATTTTTCTTCCAACTACTCTCTTTGCGTATTGAACTGGTATTCTTCTTTCTGCTTCTGTTACCCAAACAACACCTGCAATTAGTAAAACTGCACCAATTACAACGGCAATTGCTGTTATTGCTCCACCAATTGAGAAAACTCCGTCTACAAAAAGCAAGCTATATAAGTAACTAACTGTTTTTGGTAAACCAGATACTATTCCCGCAAAGATTAGTAATGATAGACCACTACCAACACCTTTGCTTGTTATTTGGTCGCCTATCCACATTAAGAATGTAGAACCAGCAGTTAAAGTTAATATAAACATTAACGGAATCATCATTCCTTCTGAAATGAAGAATGCTCTATATGTAAAATATATTCCGATTGCTTCAACAGCTGCAAGTATTACGGCTGTGTATTTTGTATATCTTGATAATTTTCTCTTACCTTGTTCGCCTTCTTTAGACAATGCTTCTAGTGAAGGGATAGCTACAGCAAGCAATTGTATAACAATTGATGCTGTAATGTATGGGCTTATTGACATTGCAAATATTGATAATTGTGAAAAAGCTCCACCAGTTATTATATCAACTGTTTGCAAAAATGCTGAACTTTTCATTGTATCTAGCAACTCAATATTTACACCTGGAGCAGTAATATAAGATCCAAATCTAAATATTACTAATAGTAATAATGTGTATAATAATTTTTTTCTTAATTCTGGAATTTTCCAAGCATTACTTAGTGTTTTAAACACTTAAACCACCTCTATCTTTCCGCCAGCAGCAACAATTTTAGCTTCAGCTGTTTTTGTTACTCTGCTTGCTTTTACAGTTAGTTTCTTTGTTAATTCACCATTTCCTAATACTACGATTCCATCATTAACTTTTTTGATTATTCCATTTGCTTTTAAGCTTTCTGCCGTAACTTCAGTTCCATTTTCTAATTGTTCTAACATAGCTAATGTTACTTCTGTATACTCTTTTGAATTTCTATTTTTAAATCCTCTCTTTGGAAGTCTTCTAAATAAAGGCATTTGACCACCTTCAAAACCTGGTCTTACTCCACCGCCAGATCTTGCGTTTTGACCTTTATGTCCTTTTCCAGATGTTTTTCCAAGTCCAGAACCAATTCCTCTAC
This sequence comes from uncultured Eubacteriales bacterium, assembly GCA_964602275.1. GTDB lineage: Bacteria > Bacillota > Clostridia > TANB77 > UBA1234 > RGIG6291. Next base: position 2,582 of record CAZRQF010000025.1, on the reverse strand, counting down.
CAACTCTTCTTCCAGTTGTTTTTGATCCTGGTGCAGGTCTTAATTCATCAAGTTTCATTATACTTTGCACCTCCCTTAAAATGTTTTAACAATATTTAATTATATTTCGCTTACTTTAATTCCTCTTAATGCTGCAACTTGTTCAACTGTTTTTAATTCGCTTAATGCTTTAATTGTTGCATATACAGCATTTCTTGGGTTGTTTGAACCTAAATTTTTTGTTCTAATATTTTTATATCCAGCAAGTTCTAATACTGCTCTTGCAGCTCCACCAGATAAAAGTCCTGTACCTTCTTCAGCTGGTTTTAATAATACTTTTCCAGCGCCAAAACTTCCTATAATTTCATGAGGTATTGTTGTGTTAACAATAGGTACTTCGACAAGATTTTTCTTTGCATCGTCAATAGCTTTCTTTATTGCATCTGGAACTTCAGCTGCTTTACCATTTCCAACGCCTACATGACCTTCTTCGTCACCTACAACAACTAGTGCACTAAATCTAAAAGTTCTACCACCTTTAACAACTTTAGCAACTCTGTTTATTGCAACAACTTTTTCTTTAAGGTCTAATGTACTTGCATCTATCATTTAAATTTCCCTCCTTATTTTCTTAAAATTCTAAACCTGCTTCTCTAGCAGCTTCAGCTAGTGCCTTGATTTTTCCGTGATATATGTATCCGCCTCTATCAAACACTACTGTTGTGATTCCAGCTTTTACGGCTCTTTTAGCAACTAATTCACCAACTTCTTTTGCTGCTTCAATGTTACTAGCTTTAGTTTTTACTTCTTTATCTAATGTTGATGCTGAAACTAATGTTTTTCCTTGAGCATCATCTATGATTTGAGCATAAATTCCTTTGTTGCTTCTAAAAACGCTAAGTCTTGGACGCTCAGTTGTACCGCTTACTTTAGTACGAACTCTTACATGTCTTCTAACTCTTAAGTCATTTTTTGCCTCTTTTTTAATCACTGTTTTTCTCCTTTCTGACTGAGAAGTAAGATGTGAGAAATGAAAGTTTTTAAATACGCTTCATTTGCAATCTTTTTTCTCCTCAATTATTTTTTCGGTGTTTGCAAGATTTGAGCTTTTCATTTCTCACATCTCACATTCTCACCTCTCGATTATTTTTTACCTACTTTTCCTTCTTTTCTGATGATTCTCTCACCAACATACTTAATACCTTTACCTTTATATGGTTCTGGTGGTCTTACCTTTCTTATTTCAGCACATAATTGACCAACTTTTTCTTTATCCATACCTTTTACTATTATGCTGTTTTGTGAAGGTACTTCAATTGTTAAGCCATCTCTTTCTTCAAACTCTACTGGATGTGAAAATCCCATTGTTAAAACAAGTTTGTTTCCTTGTTTTTGTGCTCTATAACCAACACCATTTATTTCAAGTTCTTTTTGGTATCCTTCTGTTACGCCTATAATCATATTGTTTAATAATGTTCTTGTTAATCCTTGTAAATTGTTTTGTTCTGGATTATTAAGTTCAACATTTATTACACCAGCATCTTGTTTTATAATCATATCTTCATGAAGCTTTTTTGTAAGAGTTCCTTTTGGTCCTTTTACTGTTACATTGTTTCCTGCTTCAATTTTTACTTCTACTCCTGCTGGAACAGTTATAGGTTTTTTACCTATTCTAGACATGTTTATATCTCCTTCCTCAAATATTTATTTTCATGTTAAATTACCAAATAAACGCTAAAACTTCTCCTCCAACGCCTTCTTGTCTAGCTTTTTTGTCTGTCATAATACCTTTTGATGTAGATATTAGAGCAGTACCAATTCCGCCTAAAACTCTTGGTAATTCTTCTTTGTTTGCATATACTCTCAAACCTGGTTTGCTTATTCTCTTTAAACCAGTAATAACTTTTTGTTTGTTAACATATTTAAGAGTTATTCTGATAATGCCTTGTCCATTATCTTCTATTTCTTCAACTGATTTAATATATCCTTCTTCTAATAATATATTAGCAATAGTCTTTTTCATTTTTGATGAAGGAATGTCAACAGTTTCATGTCTTTGTGCATTTGCATTTCTAATTCTTGTTAGCATATCTGCTATTGGATCAGTAATGTTCATCTACTTACTTCTCTCCTTTCGTTCTAAATATTAGAATTTAATTTATTATCAAATTCGCTTGTATCAACTAAGGTTTGTACCCTAATTATTATCTTACCAGCTCGATTTTTTAACACCAGGGATTTGTCCCTTATGAGCTAATTCTCTAAAACATATTCTGCATATACCAAACTTACGAATATAAGCATGTGGTCTTCCACAGATTTTGCATCTATTATATTGTCTTGTGCTAAATTTAGGAGCTAGTTTTTGTTTTGCTATTAATGATTTTTTTGCCATGGTTCTCCTCCTTTATTTTGAAAATGGCATACCAAGAAGTGTTAACAATTCTCTTGCCTCTTCATCAGTATTAGCTGTTGTAACAAATATAATGTCCATACCTCTGATTTTGTCTATTTTATCGTATTCAATTTCAGGGAATATTAATTGTTCTTTAACACCCATTGAATAGTTTCCTCTTCCATCGAAAGAATTTGGAGATAATCCT
>CAZRQF010000024.1:0-15156 GCA_964602275.1 uncultured Eubacteriales bacterium | reverse complement strand
TGTGTGTGTGTGTAGAACCGCAAGGGTTTGCGGGTTTTTACTTATTTTTCCATATGAAATTTTCATCAAAACACACTCCTCTTATCCACATTTTTTGTTTCGTCACACCAAAATTTTACCAATACACAACTGTAAAATCAAGCATTTTCAAAAATTTATTTTTCCATAATACACCTATTTATTAGCATTGAAAAAATAATTTAATAAACATAAAAATGCCACTTGCTAAAATAGCAAGTGGCGTGGTACTTTTATTTAGAGCTTGGCAAAAAAGCCTTTTGGTCTACAAATCATGCCTTTTAGTCTATGCAAGAGTTGCTTTTCTCTTTTTAGTTCATTTACTGCTATTGTAAGTGCATAGAGTTCTTGGCGTGCATCGTTACGCTTTTTCATTTCCGCTTCACGCATTTGCCGCCATTCATCTGGAATGGCATACGCTTCGCTTACTTCTGGTTCTTTAGAAATTGCCTCGCATGCTTTCTTGGCTTCTTCTAACTGAAGCTGATACATGCTAATTTCTTTATCAAGCCGCCGTGAATCTTCTTTTAAATAACTCATAAGTGTAAACACATTAATATCCATCTTAAAGTAAGACAGTTTTAATACATCATCTACTAGTCGCACAAACGCTTCTGCTTTCGGCACATTTTCAACTTTTTCCTTTTTGATTTTGCGATTAATCTTTTTTTTCATTTCAATCAAATACATCTCAAGTTCAGAAACTGAATAATGCCCAGGAAACCGTTCTTCAACTTTCGCCATGATGAAGTACCTCCTATATATTTTTTAGATATCACATTGTACCATAGTAATTTTATATTTGCAAGCAAATTTTACATAATTACTTATTCGTAATATGTATTTTTTCTATTTCATACTCAAATTCTCTTGAAACTATATTTTGAATTTGTGCCACTTGCTCTTTTGTAAGTTCTTCTGATTTTACAATTACATTTATACTTGAAGTGTTTACTAATATAACTACATCTTCAAAATCTTTTAATTTTATTAAATTTTCCGCAACAAAAATCGAGTTTCTAATTTTATTTATATTTTCTATCTCTTCTTGTGCCTTTATTTTTTGCTCATTTGTCGCAGCTTCTCCCGTCATTATACTTTCGTATGTTTCTATTTGTTCTGCATATGTATTGGTTCGGTCAATTCTCGTTTCTATAAAATAATTGTCCGTATTCTTTGCAAATGTTTCTACCACACCATCTACATTTGTAGATGTTACAAATATTGCATCACCTAAGTTATCTTCCATTTTCCCTGTTATTTCGGTATCAAACATTTTATTGGGATCATATTGATAATTTAAGTAACCTGCCATAACTAGCATCATGGTCACTGCTGTTATTAAAATTTGATTTTTCTTTATTACAGTAAATTTAAACTTCATATGCTGACCTCCTTGTTTTTTAGCTTAAACTAATTTCCCTTTCTTGCAAAAATTTGTATTTTGTGTGACGGCACATCCACAGTTGCTTCAACTGCTTTTAATATATTTTCTTTTACTTTTACATCATTTGCTCCATCTGCTACAACTATTACCCCTATAACTTCTGGCATAACAGTTTGCTTTATTACCGCAGCTTTAGTATTGCTTTTTTCTTCAAAAATTATAGAGTGCTCATTACTTGTTTGACTTGTCTTTCTAGTTCCACCAGAGCTATCTGTTTCTTCTGTAATTGTCGTACTAATTTTTTCATCATACATTGGAATTTGCTCTATCCCATTTTGATATGATACCATTACATTTACCTTTCCACTTCCATCTATCATTGATAATATTTCCTCTAGTTTTTCTTCTAAAGAATTTCCTGAACTTTTAGGCACATTTTCTAAAACATTGCTAACACTTGCAGTAGTATCATTCTTTTCTGAAGCAAATAATGTATTTATCACTATAATTACTATGATAAATAACATTAAAAATATTACTGAATTTTCTAATATTTTTTTCTGCTCTCCATTTTTTATTTTTTCTAAAAAATTCATTTTACTCCTCCTATTTATTGATTACTATTTTGGATTTTTTTATTCCGTAGTTTTGATTAATTAGTGTCCTAATTATTTCTTTGTCATAATTTGAAAGCTCCATTTGTGCTTTTTCAAACACTTCTATAATAATGGGCTGTATTTCTCCATCTAAATGTTTTATATTTAATTCTATCTCGCTAGGTTCATATGTATCTTTATCGATGTTTAACTTTATATCAAGCACTTCGTATCCATTTTCATTAAGTCTATTTATAATGTCTTGCTTTAAATTTTCTATATATGCATCGTATATATAATTTTCACTTAGTTCATATTCTACATTCATAACTTCCATTTGATTTTCTTTTATAAATTTTTCTACATCAATTTCTGAATTTAATACATTTACAATTGGAGTTATAATAATAAGCATTAATATTACTCCACTAAAAAATTTTATATATTTTTTATTATTTCCAGATGGTAATATCATTTCGATAATTGTTATTAATACTACTAAAATAACAAGCGTAGTAGCTATATTTGATAATTTTTCAATCATTTTTTCTCCTCACTTATACATTAATGCTGAATTTGATATTTTTATCATAAAAGTTACAGCTATAATAAAAAGAAATACAACCGTTGCAAGAATTGCAAAAAGTATTTTTATAGAATCGCCCACACCACTCATGCATTTTACAATTCTTTTATCTGCTATTGGTTCTATCAAAGCTGATGATATATTAAACACGAACATAACAATAAATGTTTTTATTAATGGAATTAATGTCACAGCAAGCATTGCAATTATTCCAATAAAACCTACTGCATTTTTGGTAATAGTAACTCCACCAATAACGCTATCTACTGTATCTCCTAATATTTTTCCAACCACAGGAATCGCTGATGAAACCACAGCTTTTGCAGTTTTTGCAGTTATGCCGTCCACCGTAGAAGATAAGCTACCTTCAAGCGATAATATCCCTACAAAAATAATTAACGCTATTTCTATGCACCATAGTGCACTCTTTCTAAGCAAAACAGAAAGCTTTTCAATGTTTACATGCTCTGAAATATTGCTTACTATATTTATCACGGTTGATATAAATATCACTGGCAAAATAAAATTTGACATTAGATTACTAATCAACGCTATCATAGTTATTAAAACTGGCTGTAATATTGCAACCGTGGTAACATTGCCAGTTGCAACTATTAGAGAAATTATTAATGGAACTAAGAATTTCATTAAGTTACTTATTTGCTCTATTGTATCTTTGCATAATTCAATCGTATTTGAAAAAGTTGTAATAATTAATATTACAACTAATATGTAGCAAACATAAAATGCAATTTCACTAGTACCACTTTCTCCAAAGTTACTTTGAATGTTTTTTAATATACTACACAATATCGCTATTCCTATTATTTTTATCACAAGTGATATATTGTTTTTAAATTCTTTTAAAAATACATCAATAATTTTTGTAAACAAATTTGCATCAATTTCCACATTACCATTCATAATTTCATCAATAAAATTTTCTTCACTAAGCTCGGGGAAATACTCGTTTGAATATTTTTTTATTTCATTTGTGAAATCATCAATATTAATGGTTGTGGCAAATGTTATTGAAGTAGTTAAAAAAATTATCAAAAATATCATAATAATTTTTTTCATATTAACCTCTTTACGGCAGGATATTTACTACAACATCTACTAAAGCTCCCAGTATTGGCACAGACATTGCAATAATAATAATTCGTCCAGCAAGTTCCACTTTTGAAGCAATTGCAGTTTCGCCTGAATCTTTGCAAATATTTGTTGCAAATTCAGATAAATACGCAATGCCAGTAATCTTTATTAAGATTGAAAAATATTGAGTACTTGTCCCAAGTTTACTATTTAAAGTTTTTATAAGTTCAATTACAGAACTTAGCTTTACTATCACAATAGCAAATATTAATATACCCGCAATGATAGATACATATATCGAAAACTCGGGTCTATATTGTTTTAAAATCATAGCAATAAATGTAGCTACAAAAGCAATTCCAACAACTTGAACAATCTCCATTTTCACGCTCCATCAAAGTTCAAATAAAGTTTTTACCGTATTAAACAAATCACTAATTTCTTTTACAACCATTGCAAGCACTATAACAAGCCCCGTTAAAGTTGTCATCATAGCTTGATCTTCACGCCCCGCTCTTACTAAAACTTGGTGCAAAACCGCAACAATTATTCCAATCGCTGCAATTTTAAAAAGTAATTGTATATCCATATTTTTACCTCACATTAAAATTATAACTATTGCAAGACCTGTTAAAATTCCCATATTCCTACACAGTCTAAAATTTTTATTCTTTTCTGCTTTTGCTTCGTCAAGTTGCCCTAAAAGTGTCTTTCCTATTAGCCTTATATTTTTAACTTGTCCTTCTAAATCAACTTGACCTAGTGAAACAGCTAAGCCTTTCAGCACCTCTATGTCATTTTCATTTAAACTAAGAAATGCTTTTTCTTCATCAATGGTACTTTCAAAAACTTCACTTGCCGAAAAGCTTTTCTCTATTTGAAGTTTTTGAGAAGCAATTTCAAATATTTTCTTTGCCGAACTTCTCATATGTTTTCCTACAAAGCCAAAAGCATCAGGAATAGTGTCATATGTATAATTTAATCTACTTTCTAAAAGCTCAAGTGCCGTAATCAAATCTTGAATTTCATCTACCCTATTAGAATATCTTTTAGAAACTAAAATCCCTATAAATGCAGAAAGTGAAACAATCAAAAGTAAAAGCATTAACTTAATAACCAATAACATACTTATCCTCCTTTAATAAATATACATTTTTAATAAAACCAGGTTTTTTATTTTTACCCATTAGTATAATATTTTCAAAAACCTTGTTATTTATTAACCTGTCTGAAACATCTGAAATATTTTCGCCATGCATTGTAAGCAATAACTTAACGCCAGCAAACCTTGCTTCTTCAATAGCTCTTTCGTCATCTATACCGCCTATTTCATCAGTTGCAATAATTTGTGGCGACATGCTACGAATTAGCATTCTTATGCCAATAGATTTAAGGCAATTATTCATAACATCTGTCCTAGTGCCAATATCATTTTGCGGCATGCCTTTATACATCGCAGCAATTTCTGAACGCTCGTCTACAACTCCAACATTATTACCATTATCACTTAGTATCCTAACCATATCTCTGAGTAATGTTGTCTTGCCACAGCCGTGGTGGCGAAACAATTAATGTGTTTTTAAAATTATCTTTTTTTATTACTCTTTCAAACAAACCCTCACTACAATTTTTTACTTCTCGTGCAATTCTAATATTTAAACTAGATATGTATTTAATATTTTTTATTCTCCCCTCTTCAATAATACAAGTTCCAGAAATCCCTATCCTATGTCCGCCTCTAATAGTGATATATCCAGAATTTATTTCAGATTGAACTGCATAAATAGACCTATTTGAAAAGTTTTCTATAAATTTCAAAATAGAATCTTCATAAAGCTTCTCACCTACAAAAATATCGCTTTCACTTGTCCTAACATTTATAGGTTGTCCTATTCTTATCCTAATTTCTTGAGCATTATCAATAAGCTCGTCTGAAATATCAATTTGTTTTCCAAGTGTTAAAGGAAAAAAATCAAAAATTTCATTTTTTATCTTTTGCTCCATATTCATCGCCTCAATAAATATATATGAAAGATTATTCCTAAATATTCCAAAAACTCATCGTAAAAAAACGACAAAAAAAGAGACTTTAAAAAAGTCCCTTTCTCATCTCTATTTACAAAAACGATGTTTTCCAATCGTTATTGTATGAGGTCTTGACCAAATCCATTTATTTGTCGCAGTATTAGGATTAAAATAATAAAGCGAACCACCGCTTGGATCCCATCCGTTTAACGCATCTCTTGCCGCATTATAGGCTGTTTGGTCAGGCTCTAAATTTATTTGTCCATCATCTACTGCTGTAAAAGCACCCGGCTGATAAATTACGCCTGCTATCGTGCTTGGAAAATTAGAACTTTCCACTCTGTTTAAAACTACTGCAGCAACAGCCACCATTCCGTTATATGGTTCTCCCCTTGCTTCGCCGTATACAAGATGTGCCAACAAATTTACATTAGCCTCTGAAGTTTGACCCGAACTATTATTACTTGTACTGCTTATTCCCATTGCAGCAAGTGTCTTACTGCCGGCAATGCCATCTACTGTTAAATTATTCTTCCTTTGAAAATATTTAACTGCACTTACCGTTTTACTGCCATATATTCCGTCAATATCGCCTTTATAATACCCCCAATTTTTTAATTTTGTTTGTATCTGTTTTACTTCACTTCCGCTAGAACCAAACCTTGACACCGTTTCTGCAACTTTTGAATTATGGTCTGTAATTGCAACCGTTGCAATTACACCTACATTTATTATAAGCAGCAATGCAATAATTATTTTTTTATACAAAAAAATCACCCTCTTGTAGTTAATAATTGTTATTATTATTAACTACACTGGATGATTTTATGTATTCTTACATTTATTTTATTTTAAAAAACGCTATAATTTTTCCAAGGGTATAAACTACATTATCTGTATTAGTTAATCCAATTCTTTTACCTATTCCTTTTCCAAGTACGGTAAGTGCTGTAATCGTTGCTGTAACTAGCAATGTAGAAAGCGTTATATCATCTTGCCCTGTAAGTCTTGCAATCTCAACTGCAATTAATGCACCCGTTGCTCCACTTAGTACACCACAAATATCGCCAATAACATCTCCGCAAACATTCGATACTTTATCTGCATTTTTTATTAACTTTACAGCTTCTTTTGCACCCTTCTTTTTATCTGCAGCTTTTGCATGAAATGGGGCTTCAAGTGCAGCAGTTACAGCGGTTGCCAACATATCTGATATTATACCTGCCAAAATTACTACTACTAATATTAAGATTGACCAAAACAAATTTAAGTTTTCAACAGCTTCTGTTGCCGTCGAATTAAAAACGGCTGAAAGTATAAATGTTATAATAAATATCTTTACAAGCCATTTTTTATACTGCTTTGAATCATCACTTTTATTTGTCATCTTTCTCTTCCTTTATAAAAATATATAAAGTGATAACACACCGAGTAAATTTTGCGGCTTAGGTCTAGAAGGATTTCCCTACACTCTACTAAGATATCGCCATCTTAGCGGTTCCCCATTAAAGAATGTATCTTAATGTTGCCATTTAAGAGCCTAGATTACCACTTAGTCCACACTTCAATCCCCGATGTGTCCCTTAAATCTATTTAAGAATGTTCTAGAAGATTTCCTCAATATCGCTAAAATAATTGTTTATCCTCTTTTGCAGAATTGGTTTCGTTTATTTTAGTAAAGTTCGCCAATCCCACTCAAGGAAAGCTACACTGTGTACCTTACCCTCGGAAGGAAAAGGCCTCGCAGGTTTATCACATTATCCATCAAAAGAATGAATAACATGTCTCCACGGAAGAAGGGTCAACGCCTACATGCCATTGTAGATCGCCCTTAATCCTTACTCCCTAGGAAAACCCTCGACTGGGCGTCGCGAGCCAACCTAAAGAACTTCATCGATATGCTCTTTCAACGGATTTTTAGGCCCGTCCTCACAATTCATAGCAATAACTAGAATAACACATCACTTATGTAGCATAAATCATATCAAAAAAAAAAACTAAAATCAATCCTGATTTTAGTCAATTTTTATTTGGAAAAACTAAATATTTTTATTTTTTTGTTTTTGATAGCTTCAAATCTCTTCAAAGCTAGTTTTTACTTACCAAATCAAATACAAGCAATACGCTAAAACAACACCAAGTAAAGCACCCACAAAAACTTGCAACGGTGTATGACCTAAAAGCTCTGTAAGCTTTTCTTGAATGTTAATTTCTTTCTTGCCCCAATTTTCTATTATTTGATTTAATACTTGAGCTTGTTTACCAGCAGCTCTTCTTACTCCAGCAGCATCATACATTACAACACAGGCAAACATTACACTTAGTGCAAATTCTGTTGATTCAAATCCATGCTTACACGCAATTACAGTTGCAAGCGATGTTACAAGTGCCGAATGTGAACTTGGCATTCCACCAGCTCCAACAAATCTTTTTATATTTAACTTCTTATTTGTAATTAAATCGCCTATTACTTTAAGGCATTGCACAATAAACCATATTATTACCGGTATCCATATACATTCATTATTAAAAATATTCCCCATCGTATTCACCTATTCTGTAATAAAATTTTCTTCTTGCATTCCGTCAGACTTCTCTAATAATATAGTCACTGTTTTTTCAGCATCTTCTAATAATTTATTGCAATAATTTGATAGCTCAACACCTTTTTTAAACTTTTCAATAGACATATCTAATGTCAATTCACCAGTTTCTAACTCCGATACAATATTTTCTAATTCTTTAATTGCATCTTCAAATGATAAGTTTTCCATCTCGCTCTCCTTTTTATATAACTTGTGCATTTATAGTGCCATCACTTAAAATTAATTTAATTTCATCTTTTTCTTTAACATCATTTATAGACTTTATAACTTTTCCATTAGAATTTTCGATAATTGAATAACCTCTGCTTAATGTTTTTAAAGGGCTAATGCCATCTAATTTTGAAATTACTTTAGTCAAATTAATTTTTGTGTTTTGATTTTTTATCTTAATAGAACTTTCCAATCTTCTTGAATATCCTTCAACATTTAAAATTCTACGCTCTATTTCTCCAGTAGGATTTTTAAACACCGCAGAATTCATAAGCTTTTCATATTCTTTTCGCATATTTTCTGTCTTTTTATTAAGCAAAGTTGATAAATTTCGTTTTATATTTGCAATTTTCCATGTTACTTCATTTATGTCTGGAACTGCTAACTCTCCAGCAGCAGACGGTGTTGGAGCTCTAAGGTCAGCTACAAAATCCGCTATCGTAAAATCAGTTTCATGGCCAACCGCAGAAATAATAGGTATCTCAGAATTAAAAATAGCATTTGCTGTTATCTCCTCATTAAATGGCCATAAATCTTCAAGCGAACCGCCACCACGAGCTATTATGATAGTATCTACATTTTTTGCTAAATTAAAATATTCTATTCCTTTTACGATAGTTTCTGCAGCACCTACCCCCTGCACAGCAGCAGGATATATCTTTATATTAACATTTGGAAATCTTCTCGTTGTAACATTTATTATATCCTTTATAACCGAACCCGTTTTAGAAGTAACAACGCCAATTGCTCTAGGAAGCATAGGTATCTTCTTTTTATTTTTTTCGTCAAACATTCCTTGGGCTTCAAGCTTTTGCTTTAACTGCTCATAAGCTACATGAAGTGCTCCAAGTCCATCTACTTCCATGCCTTTAGCGTAAATTTGGTAAACGCCATCACGCTCATAAACTGCAACCGTGCCTAAGACAAGAACCGACATTCCATCCTCCGGTTCAAACTTTAAATAACTAGTATAAGTTTTAAACATCACACATTTTATAAGCGAATCGCCGTCTTTAAGGGTGAAATACAAATGTCCCGTATAGTGTCTTTTAAAATTTGATATTTCACCCTTTATATAAACATTATTTAAAAACTCATCTCTATCAACTAATGTTTTTATATAATTATTAAGTTGACTAACCGTAAGCGGTGTAGGTCTCATTTATTTCCTCCATCATTTATGACTTCTGCTAAAACACCATTTATAAAAGCAGGCGATGCATCTTCGCTAAATATTTTAGCAAGTTCAAGAGCCTCGTTTATCGAAACTTTGTAAGGTATATCATCTCTATACAAAATCTCATATATAGCTAATCTCAAAATAGCAACATCTACTTTATTAAGTCTTTCCATAGTCCAGCCCTTTAAATGAGCTTTTATCATTTCATCTAACTTAGCTTCATTTTCTTTTACACCTTCAGTTACTTCCTGAATGTACTTATCATCTTCTGCATTTACTTCATAATCTTCTTCTGCATTTTCAAGTAATTCACTCATTAGTTTAGAAATTTTCTCATCTTCTTGGAAAGATGTTTCAAATATAACTTTGAATGCTACTTCTCTAGCTACTTTTCTACTCATATATCCTCCTAAATTTTATCAACAAGTGATTTCAATTTTTCTTTCATTTCAACTTTATGTTCATATGCATATCCTGCTAAAAATGGTAAACCTACAATTATCACTACATCTATTGCAATTGCTACAACATTAAAAACAACTAATAGTATTGCTACTGCAAGCCCTACTAACATCCAAATAACTTTCATCCAATCAAATTTCTTTTCCATAATTTATTCCTCCCCATTTTCTTCTATATTTTCTTCTTTTGAATCTTCTGTTGGTTCTACTTCAACTTCTTCATTTACCTCAGTTGGTTGAACCTTATAAACTAAGTTTGCTTCTTCATTTACTTTGTTAAAAGCTTTTGTATTTTTTTCGTAAATGTTTTTTACTTTAACATTTACATCTAACACTTTTACACCAGTTGTTTCTTTAATAATTTCAATAACTTTAGTTTGTAACTCCTCAGTTAAATTCTTAATATTAGAATTTGCAAGCACTGAAATATTAGCAAAAATTTTAATTCCGTTTTTCTTTTTTAGCATTTTTGCATTAATATCTTTAATATTTTCAAACTTTGATGCTACTGATTTTACTGTATTTGTAATAGTTTCTTGTGCAATTTCAACATTGCCATGCTCTGTTTCAACTAGTATTGGCGATGTATCTTTTGTTTTAAAGCAAGAATGAAATACAGTTGTCTTTAAAGCTGCCAAAATAGCTACAGCTGATGTTATAATAGTAATACTTCTATAATCAATGTTAAAAACATAATCTTCAAGTACTCTTATAACAAAAGTATCTGTTGCAAGACCAGTTGAAACTAAAAGTATTGTTACTGCTAATACTAAAATTACAATTGAAAAAATGAATGAAATAAAACCATCTAATAATTTCATATAATACAACTCCTTATTTTTATTTTTCTTCTACTTGTGTATTCTCTGTTACTGGTTCTTCTGCTTTCTTTTCTATGTTTTTCTTAGCTTCCTTTGGAAAATTTACAATGCCTTGCACAATAACATTAACAGATACCACTTTTAAACCTGTCATGCTTTCAACTTGTGTCTTTACTTTATTTTGAACTTCCCAAGCTACATCCGGAATTCTAGCTCCATATTCAACTGATAATGAAATATCAATTGTCGTTTCCTTTTCGCCAACTTGCACTTTAACGCCTTTTGTTTTTTTGCCAAGCATTTCAGAAATGCCACTAACTAAGCCGCCTGACATATTAGCAACGCCCTTTACTTCAGAAGCTGCTATACTTGCAATCGTTGCAACAACATCATCAGAAATTTTGATGCCTGCCCCTTCAGTTTCGTTTACAACTTCTACACTTTCATTAACTTCTTTTGTTTCTTCATTTTCTGCCATAAAACATTACCTCCTTATAATAAAATTTTTCTTTCAGTAATTTGATTACCCCTTAGATAATCTTTTGTTGACATTCTTCTTGAGTTTGGTGCTTGTATTTGTGTTATGCTAATAACTCCATCGCCAGTTGCAACAAGCAATCCATCTTTTATATTAGCTGATAAAATAGTACCTGGAATTTCGGCAGTCGTAATATTTGAAACAACCTCACATTCCCAAACTTTATATTTTTTATCATCTAAAGATGTGTACGCAACAGGCATTGGATTAAGTCCTCTTACCAAATTTCTTATTTCATCTGCAGATTTATTCCAATCTATTCTGCACATTGCTTTATCTATCATAGGTGCAAGCGTATATTCCTCTGGTTGCTTACGCCTTGGAGCAATATCTTCAGAAACTTTTTCTAAAGTTTCTATAATAAGCTTTCCACCTAGTTTTTTTAACTTTTCATACAATGTACCATAAGTATCATCATCTGCAATTTCGATTTCTTCCTTTAAAATCATATCGCCACTATCCATACCTTTATCCATATACATTGTAGTAATGCCAGTAGTCTTATCGCCATTTATAATAGACCATTGTATCGGTGCTGCACCTCTATATTTAGGTAAAAGTGAGCCATGTACATTTATAGAACCATACTTTGGAATATTCAAAACTTCTTCCGGTAATATTTGTCCATACGCCACAACCACGATAACATCAGGTTTCATTTTCTTCAAAGTTTCAATAAACTCTACATTTTTTCTAACTTTCTCAATTTGATAAACTTTCAAGCCATGACTTTCAGCATACTCCTTCACAGGTGTAGGCGTTAACTTCATTCCACGCCCTGATGGTCTATCAGGTTGAGAAACAACAGCAAGCACATTATGCCCGTTCTCATAAATTTTTTTCAAAGACTCCACCGCAAAATCAGGTGTGCCCATAAATACTATATTCATTCTTTACTCCTCATCTTCTGTAATATCAAATAACTCTTCTGCCCTATCCACAAACAATACTCCGTCTAAGTGATCAATCTCATGGCTAAGTACAACCGCTAATATATCATCTGCCTTTATAACAACCTTCTCGCCTTTCTCATTTAAAGCTTCAACAACTACATGTTTAGGTCTTATAACATCGCCAAGTTTTCCAGGAACACTTAAACAGCCTTCTCTGCATACTTGTTCTCCGCTTTTTTTCTTTATAACAGGATTTATTAGCTTGTATGGTCCAGGTCCATCTTCCTCGCTTAAATCAACGACAATCGCTCTTTTTAAAACTCCTACTTGTGGTGCTGCAATACCAATACCATCTGCAGTTTGCTTTAAAGTTTCATACATATCATCTAACAATTGAAGCACCTTATCATCAATCACTTCAATCTTCCTAGATTTTTTTCTTAAGAGCTCATCTCCTATTTCACGAATAGACCTTATTGCCATATTTTTTACCTCAACTTTCTACATCATATTATTAGGATTTATGTCCAAACTTAAATTAACATCAGCACTTTTTATTTTTTCAAAATTATTAAAATGCTCGTTTAATTTTTTTATATTATTTTCAGTGGCTTGAGCTTTTATAAGTATCCTCCACCTATAATTATCATTAATTTTTGTTATAGGTGCTGGAATAGGCTTATATACTTCAAAACTTGCTTTTAAAAGTTCGTAAAAATCATTTGCAGATTTTTCGACATTTTTTTCATCTGTACCACTTAAAACACCTATTATTATATCGCAAAATGGTGGGTAATTCAACTTTTCTCGCATATTTATTTCCGTATTATAAAATTTCTCATAATCTTGCTTTTTGGCCATCTGAATACTAAACTCGTCTGGCGAATAAGTTTGTATAAAGGCCCTACCAGGTTTATCCGCTCTACCAGCCCTACCTATAACTTGTGTAAGCAACTGATATGTTCTTTCATTTGCTCTGTAATCTGAAACATTTATTGAAGAATCAGCTGCAAGCACGCCAACAAGCGTTACATTTTCAAAATCATGCCCCTTAGTTACCATTTGCGTGCCAAGTAAAATATCTATTTTTTCATCTCTAAACTTCTTCAAAATGTTTTCGTGTGCATTTTTAGTTCGAGTAGTATCAACATCCATTCTTATTACAGAAGCACTTGGAAACATTTTATTAATCGCCAATTCAATTTTTTGAGTACCAGTACCAAAATATCTAATATTTTCACTTCTACAATTTGGACATACTTTTACATTATTTTGTTCTGCACCACAATAATGGCAAAGAAGCTTATTTTTAGTAAGATGATATGTCATTGCAACATCGCATTTGTCACACTTAACAACATATCCACAATCTCTACACATGATAAAAGTAGAATATCCCCTGCGATTTAAAAACAGTATTGTTTGCTCTTTCTTTTCTAAATTACTCTTAAGTTCATTATATAATTTTCTACTAAGAACACTTTTATTACCGCAAGCAAGTTCATCACGCAAATCAATGATTTCAGTTTCAGGAAGCCCACATTCTGAAATTCTTTTAGTTAGTTTCAAAAGCTTAATTTCGCCATTTAAAGCTTTGTAATATGTTCTAATATCTGGTGTCGCACTTCCAAATAAAACTGGTGCGTTAAAACTTTGTGCAACTTTCTCCGCCACTTCTCTAGCATCATATTTAGGTGCAGACTCCGACTTGTAAGAAGCATCTTGCTCTTCATCAATAATTATGATACCAACATTGTTTAACGGAGCAAAAATAGCAGAGCGAGCACCTATAACAATCTTAACTTCACCATTTTTAATTTTTCTCCACTCATCGTATCTTTCTCCTAGCGAAAGCTTGCTATGAAGAATAGCCACAACATCGCCAAATCTAGCTAAAAATCTATCAGTAATTTGTGGAGTAAGCGAAATCTCCGGCACTAGCACAACTGCTGTTTTACCAAGCTTTAAAACTTTTTCAATTATCTGTAAATAAACCTCCGTCTTACCGCTTCCAGTAACACCATAAAGTAAATATTTGCCAAAACAATTTATATCAACACTTTCAACAGCTGTATTTTGTTCGGGCGTAAGTGCCATTTTTTCACATCTTTGTATTACTTTATGCGAAAAAGGATTACGCTGTACCTCATTATCAAAAAAATATACAACCCCATTTTTCTCCAAAGTTTTCATAACAGCAGTAGAAGTATCAGTAAACGCCACTACTTCTGAAACGGGTGCTTCCAAATTTTCAAGTAAAAACTCAATAATTCTTTTTTGTTTATCATTTTTAGCATAATCCACCGAAATATTTTCGTTTAATCTAAGCCACTTCTCAGTCTTAACTTTAACTTTATTCAAATCATTTCCGGTACCAGGCGGAGTAAAAAGCTTAAGCACATCTGAAACATTGCAAAAATATCTCTCTGCCATCCAATTAATAATAGCAAGCTTATCTTCATCAAAAACACTATCCACAACTTTCGCAATAGGCTTACACTTAAAATCAGTATGCTTTTTTAGTCCAACAACATATCCAATCTCAAAAGACTTTCTAGCACCAAAAGGAACTAACACCCTAAAACCTACCTGCACACACATTCCGTCAGGCACTTCATAATCAAAACATCTATTTAATTTATTAACAGACGAATTAACAATAACCTCAGCAATCATAAATCACAATCTCCTTAACATATAGGATAAACGAAGCTTTAAAAAAAGTCAAACAAACAATTTG
>CAZRQF010000023.1:0-15286 GCA_964602275.1 uncultured Eubacteriales bacterium | reverse complement strand
TTCGTTTTATCTTTTATTTCTCATAACTCTAAGTGCATTTAATATTGTGATAATTGATACTCCAACATCTGCAAAAACCGCTTGCCACATATTCGATAGCCCTAGTCCACTTAGTATTAATACAGCTATTTTTACCAGTATTGCAAAGCATATATTCTGTTTTACAATCTTCATTGCCTTTTTTGATAATTTTATTGTATCTACTATTTTTGAAACTTCATCTGTCATTATGACGATGTCTGCCGCTTCAATTGCTGCATCACTACCAAGAGCTCCCATAGCAATTCCTACATCTGCAATTGCAAGCACAGGTGCATCATTTATTCCATCCCCTGCAAAAATCAATTTTCCTTTATTGGATTTTTGCTTTAATAACTCTTCAACTTTTTGCACCTTGTCTTGCGGCAAAAGCTCTGCAAATACTTCATCAATTTTAAGTTCTTCTCCAACACTTTTTGCAACATCTGACCTATCACCAGTTAATATTACTGTCTTATTTATATTGCTTTCTTTTAATTTTTTAATCGTTATACTTGCTTCGTCTTTTATTTTATCAGCTATTAATATGTACCCTGCATATACCTTATTAACAGCAATATGCAAAAGCGTACCAATTTTTTCACATTTTACACATTCAATTTGATTTTCTTTCATTAATCTTTCGTTACCTATAAGTATTTCCTCACCATCAACTATCGACTTAATTCCAAGTCCTGATAAATTTTCTGCATTAGTAACTCTGCTTTCATCTACTTTAGTTTCATATGCCCTTTTTATAGATAGAGCAATAGGATGATTTGAATATGCTTCAGCATGTGCAGCTACTTCTAAAAGCTTATCTTTGGAAAACAATGTTGAACAAACTTCTTGCACATCAAATACGCCTTTTGTAAGAGTTCCTGTTTTATCAAAAACTACAATTTCAGTATTAGAAATTGCTTCTAAAAAGTTGCTTCCTTTTATTAATACACCATTTTTAGAAGCTGCACCAATTCCGCAAAAAAAGCTTAAAGGTATTGAAATAACTAATGCACAAGGACATGATACAACTAAAAATGACAACGCTCTATATAGCCAAGTTGAAAATGTAGCTCCATCTATTATAAGTGGTGGCACTATGGCAAGAAGTACCGCAAGAATTAGTACTATTGGAGTATAAATATTTGCAAATTTCGTTATAAATTTTTCGGATTTAGATTTTCTACTACTTGCATTCTCAACTAATTCTAATATCTTACTCACAGTTGACTCACTATATTTTTTAGTTACTTTGATTTTTAAAACACTATCTAAATTTATAAAACCACTTAATATTTCATCTTCAACATTTACTTTTCTAGGTAAATTTTCGCCTGTTAAAGCTTTTGTGTCCACACTTGAATTACCATAAATGACAACTCCATCTAATGGGACTTTTTCTCCTGGTTTTACTAATATAACTTCACCAATATTTACAGCTTCAGGCGAAACTTCGCATACCTCATCATTTCTTACAACATTTGCAATATCAGGTCTAATATCCATAAGAGTTGCTATGGATTTTCTAGACTTATCAACTGCTTCGTCTTGAAAAAGTTCTCCCAATTGATAAAAAAGCATAACTGCAACCGCTTCTGGAAATTCGCCAATCGCAAATGCTCCAAGTGTTGCAATCCCCATTAAAAAATTTTCATCAAAAATTTCGCCATGAAATATATTTTCAAATGCCTCTTTTAAAACTTCAAACCCCACAATTAGATAAGCTATAACAAACAAAACATTATTAATTAGTTCGTTACCTAAGTTTAATGTAAGTGCAAGTATAAATAAAATTGCAGAAATAAAAATTTTTATTTTTTCTTTTTTCATATAATCCCTCCAACTTACTTTTTATGCTCTATATGCTCAAAACCAACTTCAAAAACCTTTTGTACATGCTCATCATCTAGCATATAAAAAACTTCTTTACCTACTTTTCTACATTTAACAATTCCACTTCTACGAAGCGTTCCTAATTGATGAGAAATAGAAGACTTCGTCATATTTAAAACATTTGCTATATCGCAAACGCACATTTCATTTTGGTCTAATGCATGCAGTATTCTAACTCTGGTTGTATCACCTAAAATTTTAAAAAATTCAGCAAGCTTGTTAAACTCATCTTCTTCTGGCATATTATTTAAAGTTTTTTCTACTATTTCTTTATGAATAACACTACAATCACACGAAAATTCATTTCTTGACATATCAATCACTCCTTATAGTTGAATATTTATTCAATCGTTATCTATATTATAGTTGAATGGTTATTCAATTGTCAATAGTTTTAAATAAAAAAGGACTATAGCAAGTAGCTATAATCCTCTATTATTTAATATATTACTAAATTTAATTATTTTGTACAAATCTTTGAAGTAATGTTGCAACTTCCGCTCTTGTTGTTACTTGTGTTGGATTTAATGTTGAATCTGTTTTACCTTTCATAAGTCCTGTGCCAACTGCCCATTGCATTGAAGGTATTGCGTATTCTGAAACTTGCTCAAAATCTTCGTAAGAAAGAATATTTGTATCTTCCCCAACGCTTACATCATACTCTTTATATTCTGCAAATCTAAGCATTATAGCTGACATTTGCTCTCTTGTGATTTTAGAATTTGGTGCAAATTCCGTATCGCTGATACCATTTACTATTCCGTTTTCTTCTGCCCAAATAACAGCTTTCTCATAATAAGAGCCTTTAACTACATCTATAAATTTGCTTTCACCTGTAACTTCTGGTTCTCCCGCCATACGATAAAGAACTGTTACAAACATACCTCTTGTCATTGCTGTATTAGGTTCAAATGTTGTTTTAGTAATTCCGTTAAATATTTTGTTTTGATTTGCAAATTTAATTGCATCATAAAACCATTCTGAAGATTTAACATCAGTAAATGGATTTTGATACTCTTCTTCTACTTCTTCCCATTTAGCATAAAGTGTAAATGATTTTGTTACTTTACTATCAAAATTATATTCTCTAGTTAACTCTTCATTTTTAAACCAACCTGCAAATGTATACCCATCTTTTGTTGGGTCTTCTGGTCTTGTAACTTTTTTATTTAATTTAACTCTTTCATTTTTAATTTTGTTTCCACCATTTGTGTCAAACTTTATAGTGTAAGTAGTTTTTCTAGTTGAACTAGTACTTGTTGATGGCTTATCTTCTGGCTTATCTTCTTTTGTAGTAAACTTATATGTCTTTATTCCATTTTCTTCTGTTACTGAAAGATTTAATGAAGTATCTGCCTTAATTTCACCAGTAAATTCTACACCATCAGCTACCGAAACTTCAAATGAGATTACTTTGTTTATAGTTATAGTTTCCTCGCAGTTTTGAAGTATAGAAATTCTTTCGTTATTTTTTATCTCTTTAATTGCTTGATTTAAAGTTGTGTAATAAGTTGTATTTTTTGTTTTGCTATCGTATATAGATGCAACCGCACTGTTATCTTTTGTTATTGTAAATTCAGAAAAACCATCTGGATTTGTAAAATGTGCTACCAAACTACCTGCTTGTGCACCACTTTCTACTTTAGCTTCATACACATAATCTTTATGAGCTATATAAACTGTGTCACCTACACTTGCAAAGTTTTCCGGTAAAGGAAGCCACATTTCTAGCGGTTTGGTTATCTTTAAAGTTTCTTGCAAAATGATTGTTACTCCTTTTTTCGAACGGGTTCCGTCACTTTTTATAACATATGCATTAAAAGAATACTTTGGTGTAATTTCAACTATTACATTTTCTTCAGTAAAAGTTTTAACATCTACATTCATTGTTATTTCAATCTCAATTTCAACTTTGTCACCTTCGTCAGGATTATACTCAATCTTTCCTGACTGTGTTCCATTATAATTTTGTATACTACTCTCAACCCCAACTTTTGTTGGAACAATTGAAGGATCATTCAAAGTATCAAAAGCAATTTGATTAAGTGTATCTTCATTGCATTTAAACAAATTCTCAAATAACTCTTTTACATTTCCATCATCGCTTGATAACTTTAACGAATAAATTGCCGAAGTTTTTGCATCGCCTAACAATTTATATTTATCAACCACTCTATATAAATATTCATCTTTATCAGATGATACATAAGCTTTATCACTTGCCACAAGTGTACTATCATAATCATTAAAATATCCACCCGAAACAAAGCCTGTAACAGGTGTGCACTCATCAGTTGCATAGCTTCCAATTGATTTGTTATTTGCACTTATGAAATATCCACCGTTTATTGCGATTTCAGGTGTATTGCCACTGTAATTGCAAGACTCAACAACTATTGCATCACCAGTTGCGTCACAGCCATTTCCATCATGCTTATAATCTACTTTTGCTCCAGTAGCTTCTATTGTAGGATTGCCGCTAATAGTAATTGAACCTGACTTTTGATAAATAGCTGTTTTACCAGTTATCATTCCACCAGTAATATTCCACTTAGCATAACCAGCAGCATAAATCCCCTCACCCTCATCAGCTGAAATTTTAGCAGGTGAATATATATTGATTATTGGACAATTTTGCTTATCTTTTAGTAGTCCATTAACATATATACCACTACCTTCCGTACCTGCAGTATCTTTTTGGCTTTCCAAAGTACCATACACATCTGCTACAATACCATATGGAGTATTAATAGTGTTATTTCCTATAAAAATTGGAGCATAGCCACTTAACTTAACATCTTTTTCTATTACAACTTTTGTATAATCAGCCACACTCTCACTAGAACCTTTTAATACAATTGCACCATAATATGGATCTTTTTCTTTAATTGTGCCTTTACCAGTTATCGTAACATTAGTATTTTGGATTGTTAATGTTGAATTTCCCGCAGAAATATTTTTACCATTTAAGTCTAATGTAAATGTCTTACCACCATCAATAACAATTCCTGCATTTTCTCCTAAATCAACATTACTAATTAATTTAATTGTTTCGCCAGTTTGAACATGAGCAATTGCTTCTTCTAAAGTAGGGTATTGTGTTCCGCTAATCTCTGCTACTTCCCCATCTGCAAATACGCAAGCATTCATAATGAAAAGCATCATCATACTTACAAAAACAGAAAATAAAAAATTTTTCGTTTTCATCTTTAAAAAACTCCCCCTTATTTATATTTTTTCATACAATAATTTTATCACTAACAAATTTATATGCAACCTTTTTCAAATTATATATTTTTATTACTTCCCTACGGAATATCAAAAAAGGAGTAAATCCTGTAATTACAGAATTTACTCCTTTTAAAAATCTTTTAATATAGACTTAAATCAAAAATCGCCCAATTCTTTTAGCTCAATTTCAAAATAATATGTGAGCTTTTTTTAGAAAAATATAAAGTATCAAAAAATTTCATCCTCTGTTATAATGCATTCTTCCAATATTTCTTCTGAAAAGTTTTCAGAAAACTTCTCAAGTCCTTCTGGTGTTTTAAAACTTACTTCAACATGAAGCCTATTTTTAATAGGTTTCATCCAAGCAAAATACGCACCATGCTTTTTAGCCACGCTTAGCAAAGCTCTTACATATTCTCGCTCAACATACCGTTTAGAGTTTTCAACTTCGCAATCTCTAAGTGTTCTAAAAACCTTTTCTAAGCTTTCTACTGAACCGCCGGTATTATACAAATTTTCTTCAACATTCACCAGCAGTTTCAAAACATACTCTTCGACAGTAGTAGTAATCGCCCCGATCTTCTTCATAAGTCATCCTCCTTTGCTTTTTATAAGCCCTAGGTCATTTAAAAATATATCCCACGCTGAATAAGTTTATCATTTCTCTTTGCTTATGTCAACACTTTTTGAATTATTTTCCAAGTGAATATATAAAATGCCAAGTTAAAAACTATTTCGCAAGAAGCAGTTAATAAAAAAAGAATTAAGCAAATGCCTAAT
This sequence comes from uncultured Eubacteriales bacterium, assembly GCA_964602275.1. Classification (GTDB taxonomy): domain Bacteria; phylum Bacillota; class Clostridia; order TANB77; family UBA1234; genus RGIG6291. Next base: position 9,364 of record CAZRQF010000023.1, on the reverse strand, counting down.
TCTTTCTTTTGGCTGGGCTGGGAGGATTCGAACCGCCGAGATGCCAGAGTCAAAGTCTGGTGCCTTACCACTTGGCTACAGCCCAATATTAAAATTAAGTGGGGTGAAAGATGGGACTCGAACCCACGACCTCCAGGGCCACAACCTGGCGCTCTAACCAACTGAGCTACATCCACCATCTTTTCAAACGCAATACATATTGTACAGTATTTTTTCGTATTTGTCAACAAATTTTTAATTTTAGTATTGATTTTGCAAATGCCTAAAAAACTAGTATTTAGCCAAAAATGTAAGTTTTAAATAATTGGTGTTAAAAAAAGCTCCGTTTGCTTACGGAGCTTTTTATAAATTTTTATTTTTTAATTCTTACCATTGTAATATGGATTTTCCGGTGTATCCCATCCTGTTGGTAAGTCTTGGTCTTTATCTTCCCCTTGATTTGAAGGCTCTTGTGGGTTTGTTGCCGGAGTTTCTTCAGCAGGTGTATTTGGATTTTCTTGGCTCGGTGTTGTGGTTGTTTCAGCTTTTTTAGTTCCTACAACTACAATTTTGCTTGTTTGCTTGTAATTATCTTTTGAAATTAAAGTTCTAGAAATTACATTGCCATCTGCATCTTTTAATATTTTATATCCCTCTGAAATATATCCATTCATAGGACTTTGCGTTACTTTGGAAGTTCCTTCTAGCATTGTACTATCATAATTTGTTACTGTCGTATATTTTATTGTTTCTAGTATTACACTTTCTAGTTCTACCGTAGGTTCATCTTCTGCTTTTAAGCCATATATCTTCACACAAGCTTTTCCGTTTTTTACTGTTGCTTCTAGTTTTATTGGTGTTTCTCTATTGTTTTTAAATTTAAAGTCAATTGAACCATAAACAACTGTTGCATCAAAACTTGGTTTTACATATCCTGTATGCATCATGTGTGCTGTTCTGCTTGTTACATCTAAGTTCGCTAATAACACGGCGTTATATAATGTTGAAGATACTTGGCAAATTCCTCCGCCTAAGCCATCTACAACTTTACCACCTGCAAAAACATGTGCTTCTTTAAATCCTCTTGCAGCAGTTCTTTCGCCCACCGCTTCATTATATGAAAATTCATCTCCAGGATAAAGTATTGTGCCGTTCATATTTCTAGCTGCAACTTGCAAGTTTGTTACTCTTGCTGTATATGATTGGTCATATGTAGTTGTATATTCTGCTAATACATCTTTAAATAATTCATCATTTAAATCTTCAACTTTAACTTTTGGAGTATCTTTTATTAATTCTATTTCCACTTTGGCATTATCGCTTGCCGCTTCATAATCAGATTTTGCTTTTTCCTTATCAAAAGAAATACCTTCTACATCTTTTATAACTTCAAAGTTTTCGCCTGATTTATACGAAGCTTCAACTTTTTCAACATATACCTTATTGTATAAATCATCTATATTTATGCGATTAGCAACGCCTACTTCTACTGGTACTTCAATAGTGTCAACATATGTATCTGAATTAATCATAGCTTCTAGCGTATTTTTTAGTTCGTCAATTTTTACATTTATGCCGTTATGCCCTTTTGTGATTACTATCTTGTTATCTTCTATTACATACGAATCATCTAAAACTGAATTTTCAATTCCATCTATCATGTCTAACACAATTGCATCTAGTCTAGCGCTTTCTACCGTGTAACCCTCTGGTACAATATGTTTCTTTCCGAAGTACGAAGATAAAATTGTATAGTTATCTGAAATGATATTATCAGTTCTTCCATAATCATATGCATTTGTAACGATAGTATTCACATATGATACACCTAAGTCATTACAAGTATATTTAAATTCTTCTCCGTCCATTTTAAAAATTAGTTCTTTTTCTCTTAATGCTTCTAAGTCTTCGTTTATTTTAGCTATTGCTTCTTCTTTCAAAAGGCCACCTACATAAACATCATTTATGTAGACACCTTTTAATATTTTTTCATTACCAATATTTATAATGTAGAATATAACAGATACTAATATTGCTAATAAAATTAAAACGCCTAAAAATCCTGCAATTCTTTTGGCTCTTTTTTCTTTTTTTCTAGAATATAGTATTTGATTCATAACACCTCTACCTTTCTTTAAACATCACATAATAATTTTACCATATTTTACAACAAATTTCAACAAAAAAAGTAGGAATATAACAAAATATTCCTACCAACTAGTTTTTATTCAAAAAATACCGCTTCTATACTCGTATTTACTGCTTGACTTATTTTATACATTATTTTCATAGACGGATTAGACCTCGAACCATTTTCCAGATGGGACAAATAACCAACGGATATACCGGTTTTTTCCGACAGCTCTTTTAGTGTAAGTTTTTGTTTTTTCCTATAGTATTTAAGTTTACTATCAACCATATACTTCACTATCCTCCCTTTTGTCTTTTAGTCAATAATATCATAATTGCTTTTTAAAATCAATAATTTTTTGTCAAAAAAACAATTATACTACTAGACAATTTTAGCTCGTTCTTATATAATGAATTTAATAATTTTAGAAGGAGTTTTTTATGATTGGTAAAGTTATTAGGCAAGAACGATTAAATAGAAAAATGTCATCAACAGACTTGGCAAAAGCTGTTGATATTAATGTTGGCTTTTTAACGCATATCGAAAAAGGTGAAAGAAATCCTAGCAGGACTGTACTTGCTAAAATTTGTAGAGAATTAGATTTGTCTTACGATTTTATGCTATCTTTACTGCAAAATTCTCTATCCGATGAAAATGCAGAATATGATGTTACGCAATATACACCTACAAGTAAAGTTTTGTATGCCGAAAATATTTCACTTATCGAATGTCCAAAACTTTCTGAATCTGTTTCATTTATAACTCGTATGCCTGATGATTCTATGACACCGCTTATTGCTAAGGGTTCTTTACTGCATGTAAAATATACATCATTTATACAAAACGGTGATATTTGTATCGCCGTTTTAAATGGTAAAACTATAATCAGAGAATTTTTTGCTACAAGTAACGGAATTAGATTACATGCTGAAAATGCTAATTACGAAGATGTTATAATTACCGCTAATGATTCACTAGATATTATCGGAAAAATTATTGCATATTAATTTTCAAAAAAATGTTGCTATTTTTTTTTATTAATTATATAATCTTTGTATGAATAATTAAACAAAAGATAATAAGGAGTGAGTTCGAGTGACAATTAGTGATACTGTTTTTTTTGATACAGACAAATTAATAGAAGGAAGAACTGTTAAACTTACATATAAAGGTTCACTAGTAGAAAATGGTGCTTCAGACATATATGTTCATTTTGGCTTTGGTCTTTTATGGGATAATTTACAAGAGTTAAAGCTTGAAAAAGTAAATGACTATTATGAAACTGAAATCACATTAAATTCTTCTGACGATATTAATTTCTGTTTTAGAGATGGTGAAAATAACTGGGATAATAACAATGCTCAAAACTATACGGCTCCAATTTCAAAAGTTGAAATTACTGTAGCCAAAGTAGATTCTACTGCTATTGAAGTGCCTAGACTAAAAAAAGGCTATTTGTTAATGAAAAAAATTAAACTTGCATTTTACAAAACTGTTGTATTTTTATCAAATACTTTTACAGGAGAATGGAAAAAGAAAAAAGCAAAAAATGCATAAAATACAAAGGTCGCACTAAAATGCGACCTTTAATTTTTTTAAAAATTAGGGGGATTTTTATGAACAAAACTGTTTTAATTACAGGTGGTTCTCGTGGAATTGGAAAGGCCATTGTATATAAATTTTCACAAGCTGGCTACAATGTATTACTTAACTTTAATAAATCAGAAGATATTGCAAATCAAATAGCAAATGAATTAAACAATGTGAAAGTTTATGGGGCAGATGTTTCTGACCGAAATAAAGTTATAAATATGGTTAACTATACCATTGAAAACTTTGGTAAAATTGATGTGCTTATTAATAACGCCGGAATTTCTTCTTCAGGTCTATTTCAAGATTTACCTTTTGAGGAATGGCAAAAAATTATGGATGTAAATTTAAATGGAGTGTTTAATTGTACTCAAGCAGTTTTGCCAGGTATGATTGAAAGAAAGTCTGGGAAAATAATTAACATTTCTTCTATTTGGGGAATGACTGGTGCTTCATGCGAAGTTGCTTATTCTACTTCAAAAGCTGGAGTTATTGGCATGACAAAATCTCTTGCAAAAGAAGTTGGTCCTTGCAATATACAAGTAAATAGCATCGCACCCGGAATAATTATGACCGACATGGTAGCCGACTACTCTATGGAAGAATTAAATGCAATTACAGACCAAATACCACTAGGCAGAATTGGCTCTGCAGATGATGTTGCAAACCTTGCACTATTTCTTGCAAGCGATAACGCAAACTATATAACAGGTCAAGTTCTTTCGCCTAATGGTGGTTGGGTAATTTAATTTTTATATAAGCATTAAAAAAATCGCACAAAATTTGTGCGATTTTTGTTTTCACTTTCTTATTTTACAAAAGGTAAAATATTAAAATAATCGTTCATACTAATAAACTTTTGATAAAACAATCTATCAGTTGAAAGTTCAACCGTATAAGTCGCTTTATTTAAGTAGTTTGCCATGCATTCAATCTTTTTTAAAGTTTCTCCCTCAAAAGTATTTTGATTAAAATATGCAAGCGTAATATGTGGTGTAAACGGATATGGCAATTTGTGAATTGCTTCTATTTTACTATACAAATACATCAACTTTTCGTAATCCTCTTCCTCTTTCGGCACAAGGCCCAAAACAAGACTTGTATTTACCATATTAAAAACGCATGTTGTAGACATCTTTATTGTATATGAGCTTAACTTCAATTTATCAATCAAAGCCTTTACTTTAAGCTCAGTTTTAAATATTTCACTTAAAGTTTTAACATCATCTACATTATTAGTTGCATTTAAATCATGCAATGTCATATGTAATGTATCTTCCCTTAGTTTCTCAGCAAAACATTGTGGCACTTCCTCATAAAAAGGTTTTACATACCTATCATAAAGTATTTTTTTGTCTTCATCTTTTAGTTCAAATACAATTGTATCACCAATAAAAGTTTTAAAACTTCTATCATCTTCAACTTTATTTCTTACTGAGGCATTAGGCGAAAACACATCCGTTCCAAATGAAAACTCCAACTTTTCAAACGAGAAAATACGATCTACAAAACTTTCAAGACTTTCATATGAGTGCATATCAACGCCACTTGCAACCGACAAAAAAGTTTCTCGATTCATACTTTTCCCTCCATTTTCAAGAAAAAAATCATACATCAAAACCATTTTTATTATATATATGTTTACATATTTTGTCAAGTTGAATAGGTACTAATTATATTCATCCCTTTCAGTATAAATATTTTGTACTCTTATCAAGCTTATACTTCTTTATTTCTAATATACTCCCCTTCAAATTCACTTTCTAAAATATCCATTTGCAACTTATCATAATATTTTCCGTTTAAAAATATTGCCTCTCTCTTTCTACCTGTATCTTTAAAGCCACATTTCAAATAACATTTGTGTGCTCTTTCATTTACTGCAAGCAATTCTAAATTTATACTGTGAAGATTCAAATATTTAAATCCATATTCTAATAATAATTTTATAGCTTCTGTGCCATAACCGTTGCTTCTATAATTTTCGTCACCTATAAAAATTCCTAAAATAGCACTTCTTGCTACCCAATCAAAGTGCATCAATCCCACTGTTCCAATACACTTGTCATTGCTTAAATCTATTATATTAAAATTACGCTGTTTTTCATTTACGCAAATTGATTCAAGCCACTCTCGCTCTCCAAGCAAAGTTGTTACATTCGCACTTTTCCCAGTATAATCTGTCACGCTAAAACTATTCATCCACTCAGTAAATTGCTTTACCTCTTCATCCGAAGCATTCATAGGCGACAAATATATCCTATCGCCAACTAACTTTTTAAAATTTCCCATATTATAATCCCACCTTTTTACTATTACCATAATTTTTGATATTTTATCATAAAACCAGACAATTTTCAACAATTGCCTGGTGGGAGAAAGTGCTTTTCCTAACTCTAATTTTTTTATACGGTAACTTTTTTATCTTCAAAAATTTGTTTTATTTTCTCCTCTAATATTTTTTCTTCTTCACTTCCTGTTGTTTTTAATCTTACAAGAGGAACATTATATTTTTGCAATATAGAATCTTTTAATTCATCCCTTTCACTTTGCTTTGTCCCCTCTTTGTGAAAGTAGTAGCCATCTACTTCGATTGCCATAAACATCTTTTTATCCATTTTGTTATAAACAACAAAATCTATGTGTGTCCATTCATTTGAAGCATATTTCTTTTCTTTCTCCGTTAATAAATTGAAATCTTTTAGCAAATCACTTAGTGGTATATGATTTATAACATCTATATTATTCCATTCATTTTTTTGAATTATTTCTTTTATAAAATTATAAGTAATGTTTTCAGAATCATATTCCGATATTCGTTTTTTGCCTTTCAAATAATTCAATCTTGCTTCCCTTTGGGATTTATATAACAAATCATAAATGGATTTCAAATTGCTTTCAACCAATTCAAAATTGTTATATTGTATATATTTTATTAAATCACTTAAATTTCCGTTTCCTTCGCTTATTTCTTTCGATACAACAAGTCTTAAAAATTTCTTTGCACGAGTTACTGCAACATTTAGCAATTTTGGATCATCAACAAAGTCACTTATTTGATTATCTACCGTGGTAATAACTATTGCGTCTTTTTCTCTTCCTTGATATTTGTGAACTGTATCTATCTTTATTTGCTCATCTAATTTTAAAGCTATTAATCCATTTTTTTGATCATTATATGGTGAAACTATACCAATTTCATTAAAGCCTACCTTACTATTCAAATCTGGTAACACCTCATCCCTAATAACTTCTATCTGTCTTTGATTAAAATGTCCTCTAGCATGATTTCCTTCTGCAGTAATAAATACTTTCATAACATCATTTTCATTATTATCTTCAGTCAAAATAATAAGCTCATCATTGTAAAACTTTTTATTTGAAAATTGAATAATCTTTGGATGACACCTATAATGTTCTTTTAGCAAAACATTTGGTACATTAGGTATAGAGTTTATTACAGAAGTCAAAAAAGACTCCTTTAAAAAATTATAATTATCTGCAATTTTGTATTTACGCGTTATATTCTCAATCTCTTTTTTATTATCGGTTGTAATAACATTAGGCAATTGTTTTCTATCGCCAACTATAACCGCGTTCTTAGCACACGACAAAGCTAATGTTCCTGTAATTAAATCAACTTGCGATGCTTCATCCATTATAATATAGTCATATTTAAAATCCGGACTTAAACATTCCTTGATAGAATATGTAGTGCTAAAAACAACTGGATAATCTTTTACAAATGCATCTGAATTAGAATACAAATCTTTTAATTCATATTTTCTTCTACATTCTTTTCCTGCATATTTATCTTTCAGATAACCTAACAAATATGTATTAGATTTATTCTTTAATTCTTTTAAAAGCTCATCTGATTTCAACAAATCCAAAGTATCTGTAGTTTTATTTATAAGATTTAACAATTCATTTTCCTTAGTCAAAAAATACAACTTATTAAATACTTTTTTTATTTTAGATATAGGCAATTTATAAAATCTAAAATCTCCAATTCCAAATAAAAAAATAGATTTTAATTTAAACCAAAAATTTATTTTTCCATATTTTCTTTCCATATCTTCAAGTTCAATTTGAAGTTGGGTAACTTCCTTTGATTTCAAATCAAGTACACTCTTAACTTTGAAAATATCTGAAACAGACTCATTTTTATTAAAATATTCGTGTTGAACCCTTATTTCTTCGAGCAACTCTTTTGAAGTAGCCCTAGTATTCTTTAATCCAAAAGTTTCAAAAAGTGTATCATTTAAATCTGTAATCTCTTTTATTTTAACTGGTGTTTCGATTTTTATATCAGGATATATTCCTGTTTGACTCTCTATGAAACTCTCCTTATTTTCTTTTTTACCCAATGTGGCACAAATAAACTCATATCCATTTTCTTTTAATTTTTCAAACACATTTGCTGTTGCTTCATTATTGTTGGATACTACCGCAACCGTTTTGCCACGAATAATTATATTAGATATAATATTTAAAATAGTTTGCGTTTTTCCAGTACCAGGAGGACCTTCTATTACACTAATTTGATTATTCATTGCATTTTCGACAGCCTTGTATTGTGATTTGTTTGAACCAAAAGGAAATATTAATGATGTTCCTTTTGGTTTTCTCTGTGTTTCATCACTTTTAGGATTTAGATATTGGTATAAAGCCGTATCTTTTTCAACAAAATTTACCTTTTCATATTCCATAGTTAATAGTGCCGTTCCATTATCCGTTCTAACACTAACAACTCTAGAAATATCTTTAAAATAATTAAATTTGTCCTCAGAAATTTCGGTCATTTTTTCATTTAATTTCAAATTTCCAACCGAAACAGTTTTGTAAGATCCATTATTGAAAATAATTCGGCAATAACAATCAAACTTTAAAATTTTATTCACATTAGAAATATTTCCATCTACTAAAGTTTTGGAAACTTCATCTATACTTATTTCTATCGGATTCGAATAAAACTGAAAATTATTTTTAGCATAATTGTACACCTTATCTTGATTATAAAATTTTACATTAACTTTCCATCCGTCTACATATTCATAACTTTTAATCTTATCTGTCTTGTCTTCGCCTTTTAACATTATTAAATATCTTTCTATATCCATATTTCATCTCGCTTTTATCATAAACTTTTACTAATGCCCATAAAAAACAATGTCAATGCAATTTAAAAGTCTATAATTATCAGATTATTAATAACTCCATAATTTTTGTCATCCTATTTTTCTTCATTATAGTATCTCACATTTCCATATCATACTTAAAATTTTTATTAAAGCTCAAATTTATATAAATTTTCATCAGATTTTAATTGTTTAACAAAAACAGCTCCAAACTTTTCGTAATAATTCTTTAAATTTGTTTTTAAATACACTCTTTCAAAACCTCTACCTTTAGCTTCTTTCAATATAGCATCATTTAACATTCGAGAATATCCATGTTTCCTATATTCCTTTTTCACATACATTGTTGCATACCATGGCGTTAAATCTCTTTCTTCTTCACAATCTTCAGGAAAAAGAGAAATAAAGCCTACTAACTCTTTATTATCCACCAAAATTAATTTACAAAATGATTTATCCGAAAACATATTACAAATCTTTTCTTTTTTTCTTTCAATTCTAGCTTGTCTATTTTCTTCTTTAT
>CAZRQF010000022.1:0-16838 GCA_964602275.1 uncultured Eubacteriales bacterium | reverse complement strand
TAATACCTTTACCTGCTTGTATTGTTGATATGATGAAAGAATATAGTCTTTCTGCCAAAAGTGATTATGTAGTAGAAAATAAAAAAGGCGAACGTATGTCTATACGCTCGTACCAATATATCTTTGAAAAATTAACTGAGAAAGTAGGTGTTAGAAAATTAAACTTTCATGCTATCAGGCATTCATTTGCTACACGTGCTATTGAGTGTGGTATGGATATAAAAACCTTATCCGAGATTATGGGACATAAAAATGCGTCCATTACTCTTAACAGGTATGCTCACAGTATGCTTGATACTAAGATTGCAATGATGAATAAACTGCAATTTATTTTTTAGCCAAAACACTGCATGGATTATCACATTCGGTGCATTCAAATAATATTTTTATAAAAATATTATAGTATATATTGTAAAAATTTTCAATCTAGAATGTTTTATTTGCTAAGAATGCACACAATTTTATTAAAATAATTTTACAGCTATATTCATAGATTCAAGTTTTCTTGAGTTTATGTTTGTTTTTCTATATTTTCTACACCGAATGTGATATTCGGTGTAGAAAGAAGGACTTTATGGCTAATAAATTAGAACTTACTTGGTACGGAAAAGAAAATCAGGTTAATGTAGAGCCTCGTATTCTTATTGAAGATAAAACTTTGAGCAATGTTGTGAATGGCGATACTAAAAATATGCTTATTCACGGTGATAATCTTCTTGCTCTTAAAGCACTTGAAAAAGACTATGCAGGTAAAATAAAATGTATCTATATCGATCCGCCTTATAATACAGGTTCTGCGTTTGAACATTATGACGATAATTTGGAGCATAGTACATGGCTATCGTTAATGCGTTATAGATTAGAAATATTAAAAAATGTTCTTTCAACTGATGGTGCAATTTTCATTTCAATTGACGATGATGAAAGAGATTATTTAAAAGTTTTATGTGATGAAATCTTTTTAAGAAAAAATTATGTAGGTACTTTGATTTGGGAAAGAAAGAAAAAACCTTCATTTTTGAGCAACATAGGTGTTGTAACTGAATATATATTGATTTATGCAAAAAGGAAAGAATTATTGCCACCTCTTACATATGGTGAAACAACAAAAGGAAAAAAATATCCATTTAATAATGCTGGTAATGGCATAAGAGATTTAGTATTTCCTCCAAAATCAGTTATATTCAAAATGGCAGATGGTATTATTAGAGCTCAAGATATGTCTGAAGGAAATATTATTACAGAATTAATGAATGATGTAATTATTGAAAATGGTTATAACAAAAACGAGTTTACTTTGAGAGGCGAATGGAGATATTCACAACAAAAACTAAATGATATTTTATTAAAAAACGAAGAAATAATTATCAGTAAAGTTCCATTTAGACCTAATCATATAAAAACAGGCGGAGAACCTAAAAAGATGAAGAATCTTCTTAGTGTTGCACATTATAATATGGCAACCAACGAAGATGCAACTGAAGAAAGTAGAAAACTATTTGGAATGGCAGATGCATTTGATTATCCAAAGCCTGAAATGCTTATTTCTACTATTATACACTGTTGTACTAACGAAGGAGATGTAGTATTAGATTCATTTTTAGGTTCAGGTACTACTGCGGCTGTTGCCCATAAAATGGGACGTCGCTATATTGGTGTAGAAATGGGAGATCACGCCTATACTCATTGTAAAGTACGTTTAGACAAAGTTATTGAGGGCGAGCAAGGCGGTATTTCAAAAGCAGTTAATTGGCAAGGTGGTGGTGGATATCGTTTCTATGAACTTGCTCCTACACTTATCAATGAAGATGCATTCGGACAAAAAGTAATCAGTACAGATTATAATTCAGATATGCTTGCAGCTGCTATTGCACTACACGAAGGATATAAATACGAGCCTGATAGTTCTTGCTATTGGAAACAATCTCATAGCGAAAATAATTCTTATCTTTTTGTTACTACAAACCATATAAGCAGAGAAATAATTGATAGTATTAAAACTGAATTAAAAGATGATGAGTTCTTGCTAATTTCTTGTAAATCATTCGATTCTAATGCTATATCAGGTGTCAAGAATATTTCTATTAAGAAAATACCGCAATCGTTACTTTCAAATTGTGAATTTGGAGTGGATAATTATAGTTTAAACATTGTAACACCACCTGTATACGAGGAGGAAGACGATGATGAGTAATATCAATAAAGTTTTATATCCAGAATACACAGTAGATTCTATCGGCAATATAATGGCACTTAGAAAGCCACAAAAACGTAGTATCAAAATTCTTGATGATATTCTTGACGAGATAGAATTATCTAAAAGTCTTGATTTAGCAGATGCCACATCAACCATTCATGATGTCTATCCAATTTTTAAGGATTTTGAACATAATTTTATGTCGCTTACTTTTGCACTTGCAACAGGTGTCGGTAAAACAAAACTTATGGGTGCGTTTATGACATATCTTTATACTAATAAAGGTATCAAGAACTTTTTTGTCGTTGCACCGAATTTGACTATTTATTCAAAGCTAAAAAATGATTTAGGCAATCCTTCAACCGATAACGAAAAATATGTTTTTAGAGGTGTTGGTTGCTTTGCATCTAAACAGCCAAATATATGGAAAGACGATGATTATAGAAATCGTCCTGCTCACGCTATCGGTGACAGTGATTCTATCAATATCTATATTTTCAATATTTCCAAGTTTAACTCGGAAGAAAATAAAATGAAGTCTATAAACGAATACTTAGGTCAAAGCTTTTTCGATTATTTGAGTAGTCTTGACGATTTAGTATTGATTATGGATGAATCACACCATTACAGAGCAAAATCTAGTGCATTGGCTATTAATACGCTTAAACCAGTATTAGGTCTTGAACTTACAGCTACTCCTCAAGTGCAAATTGGTTCTAAAACCGTACTATTCAAAAATGTAGTATATGAATATCCTTTATCGCAAGCAATTAAAGACGGATATACTAGAACTCCTTATGCTCTTACAAGAAAAGATATTAAAGCATATAATCTTACAGAGGACGAGCTTGACAAAACTATGATTAACGATGGCATTCGTCATCACGAAAATATGAAAGTTGAGCTTAAGCAATATGCGGTTAATAATAATCAAAAATTAGTAAAGCCGTTTATGCTTATTGTTTGTAAGGATACTAAACACGCAGAAAAAGTACTTGAGTATGTAAAATCTGATGCATTTAGAAATGGCACATACAAAGACAAGGTCATTTTGGTACACTCTAATCAAAGTGGCTCTGAAAAGGAAGAAAATATACAATTATTGCTTGAAGTTGAAAAAGCCGATAATCCTATTGAAATTGTTATCCACGTCAATATCTTAAAAGAAGGTTGGGACGTAAATAACCTTTATACTATTGTTCCTCTAAGAACGGCTACAAGTAAAACCTTACGTGAACAAACAGTAGGTCGTGGACTTAGACTTCCTTTTGGTAAGCGTACAGGCGAAAAAATGATTGATTCTGTTACTATTACTGCTCATGACAAATTTGATGAGATTATTGCAGAGGCACAGCGTGGAGATTCTATCTTTAATGCCGAAGGTGTTATCTATGCCGAATATGAAAAATCTAAACAAGTTACCCATGTACAAATGTCTTTCATGAGTAATGATGAAAAGAAAGATGAAATTTTTACTGCAGCAGGATTAGATGTTAACAATCAAGAACATATTGATGCATATAATGTAGTTAATGCAAGTATTATCAATGCGATTAACGATGCTATAAAAAAACAGCCTACAGTAAAAGTTAATGTAGAACAAGTTAAAGAAAACGTAAAGAAAGATATTGGCGAAAGATACAATGATAATACCGATATTCAACGTATGTTAGAAGTTATGTGGGGAGCGGTTGACAAGCAAATACAAAAAGTCGAAGAAAATACGATGTATATTCCTAAAATTAAAACAGAAAATTTAGGAGAAGAAAGATATATAATTCAAGACTTTGACCTCGGATTATCGTCTATGGGTTATGTTCCTATTGAGAATGATATACTGATTAGAAACCTTCTTGATTCTAGAGAAAATGTACAAGTAATAAAAGGTAGCGTTATTGATTTTGATACGGTAAAACCTGAAAAACTACTTGTAGATGGTATTCGTGAAGTGAATGAAATTGATTATGAAAAATGCCCTGAACTTATACAAAAAATTGTAATGCAATTCTTGGCACATTACAGAGTGAAGTATGAAGAAGATAAAGTCAGAAATATATGTTTGATGTACAGAAAAGATATAATTAATAAACTCAAAGAGCAATTATTGCAACATCTTGCAGTTTCATATGAAGGTATAATTGAAATCGTGCAAGGCATTGAAACTGTAATCAATAACTATTTGATTGATGTGAGCGACGGATTAACAAACATAAATGAAGAGCCTAATGATAGAAATATCAAGTCAATCGTATATGATGGTGCTCAAAAATCTGTTACAACTCCATATAAATTTGATAGTAATCCTGAACGCTTATTTGCTCTTGCTTGCGATAACTCACCTGAGGTATTACGCTGGTTAAGACCTGCTCCTAGCCAGTTTAATATTACATATAATCGCGGACATCGTTATGAACCTGATTTTGTTGTTGAAACTGAAGATATGTATTATTTGGTTGAAGTTAAAGCGAAAAATAAAATGAACGATCCAGAGGTATTAGCTAAAAAGGATAGAGCCATTAAATATTGCAAGGTTGCATCTGAATACAATTTGGCTAATGGACACAAAGCATTTAAATATTTGTTTATTCCTCATGACGAAGTATCTGCTGCATCAAGTTTTAACAACTTAAAAGCCAGATTCTTAGAAGAATAATCGATAAAACAAAAAACATACCCTTGAGCGATTAAGCTTGTAAGTCTACTTAAACTATGATTAATCAAAAAATACTTAAATGGGATAAAGATGGAATTGAATGAAAGATTAAAAAGAAAAGAGCTTTAAAGCTCTTTTTTCTTGCCTTTAATATGTCAAAATGATAAAATGTTTCCGTAAGGAAGTGATTATTTTGGAACCATTAACACCTATGATGAGGCAGTATATGGAAGTTAAGGAAAATTATAAAGATTGTATTTTGATGTATAGATTAGGCGATTTTTTTGAGATGTTTTTTGATGATGCGATTGTTGCATCTAGGGAGCTTGAGCTTACGCTTACGGGTAGAGATTGTGGAAGAGAAGAAAGAGCTCCTATGTGCGGAGTGCCACATCATGCTGTGCAAAATTATATTGCAAGATTAATTGCCAAAGGTTATAAGGTTGCTGTTTGTGAGCAGATGGAAGACCCTGCTACGGCTAAGGGGATTGTTAAAAGAGAAGTTACGAGAGTTATTACACCAGGGACTGTTGTAGAAACAAATATGTTAGACGAAAAGAAAAACAATTATGTGGCTTCAATTTTTAGAGTTGGGGTTTATTACGGGCTAGCATATGCTGATGTTTCAACTGGAGAGTTTTATACTACTGAAATTGTAGATAGTAATAATTTTGCAAAGTTATTAAACGAGCTTGCAAGATTTGAACCAGCTGAAGTTGTTGTGAATAATGAGCTATATCAAGATGTAGTTCAAATTCAAACTATAAAAAATAAGTTTAATGCGTATATTTCGTTTAGGGAATATGATTTAACTGAAAATAATGATTTATTAACAGATGAAATAAAGACTAAAAAATATGCTACAAAGGCATCGGATATGTTGCTTTTGTACATTACGGAAACGCAAAAAGTTGATATGAAACATATTAACAAGATAAAATATTATGATATTAATAAATTTATGATTTTGGATAGTACGGCTAGAAAGAATTTAGAATTAACTGAAACTATTAGAGATAAAAATAAAAAAGGTAGTTTGCTTTGGGTTATTGATAAGACTGTTACTTCAATGGGCGGAAGACTTATTAGAAAGTGGATTGAAGAGCCTTTGACTAATATTGACGATATAAACGATAGACTAGAAGGCGTGAAAGAGTTAAAGGACGATATAATTGGAAGAAATGAGATTAGGGAAGTTTTAAAGAAAGTTTATGATGTAGAGCGTCTTACTGGTAAGATTGCTTACGGCACTATTAATGCAAGAGATCTTATTTCACTTAAAAATTCTTTGATGCAGTTACCTGAACTAAAAAAACTTATTGAAAATAGTGAAGTGAAAATAATTAGAGAATTATATTCTAAAATGGATTTACTTCAAGATGTTGCAAAACTTATTGATGATGCTATTATCGACGATCCTCCGCTTGTGCTTACTGATGGTGGTATTATAAAGTCTACATATAATGAAGATGTGCTTAAATTTAGGACTGCTGCAACAGAGGGCAAGAATTGGGTATTGGCGATTGAAGCAAAAGAAAAAGAGGCAACTGGTATTAAAACTATGAGAGTTGGTTTTAATAAGGTGTTTGGATATTATCTTGAAGTTTCTAAGGGAAGTATTTCACTTGTTCCAGATAGATATATTCGTAAGCAAACACTTTCAACGGGCGAAAGGTATATAACCGAAGAATTAAAAGAAGTTGAAAATACGATACTTGGTGCACAAGATAAAGTTGTTCATTTAGAGTATGAACTTTTTGTAGCTGTTAGAGAAAAGATTGCAGGACAAATTACAAGACTGCAACAAACAAGCAAGACTGTTGCGATGCTTGATGTTTTAACATCGCTTGCAGAAGTTGCTGACAAAAATAATTATGTTATGCCTATAATTGATGCTTCGGAGGATATTATTATTAAAGATGGTAGACACCCTGTTGTTGAAAGTCTAATTCCTAGTGGTAGTTTTGTACCTAACGATACTACACTAAACACTGAGGAAGATAGAGTAAACATTATAACTGGGCCTAATATGGCGGGTAAATCTACATATATGCGTCAAGTAGCATTAATTACACTTATGGCACAGATGGGTAGTTTTGTTCCAGCATCATATGCCAAAATTGGTATCGTTGATAGAATATTTACTCGTGTTGGAGCATCAGATGATTTATCAACTGGTCAATCTACTTTTATGGTTGAGATGAATGAAGTTGCAAATATACTTCTAAATGCAACTCAAAAAAGTCTTTTGATATTAGACGAAATAGGTAGAGGAACATCTACTTTTGACGGACTATCAATTGCGTGGGCGGTTGTTGAACATATTAGCGATAAAGAAAAAATTGGTGCAAGAACTTTGTTTGCAACACACTATCACGAGCTTACTGATTTGGAAGAAAAAATTGATGGCATAAAAAATTATTGTATTGCAGTTAAAGAAAAGGGCGAAGATGTTATTTTCTTAAGAAAGATAGTTAGGGGCGGAACTGATGAAAGTTATGGTGTGCATGTAGCAAAGCTTGCTGGTATTCCAAGTTCTGTAACTAATAGAGCTAATAAAATTATGAAAGAGTTAAAAGAACAAAACTTTATTGGAAAAAATCAAAAAGAAAATAAAAAGTCTAATGCTTCTGAACAGTTTGATTTGTTTAATTATAAACTTGGCGAAATTGCCTCAGAGCTTGACAAGGTGAATGTAAATGAACTGACACCAATTGATGCACTAAATATTTTAGTAAAGTTAAAAAGTAAATTATAAAAATATGGGTTGATTTAATTTAAAATAAATTTTATAACAATAGACGAAAGAAGGTATAAAATGAAATTAGCTGTGAATTATTTGCAGGAAGTGAAAGAACTATTTAAAGAAAAGAAAATTGATTTTATTGATTATATGAAGCTTTTTAGTATAAATGGAGATTTATCGCCGTTTGACTGGTGTGCAAAGCATACTAATGTTTTGTTTCATGGGCTTGTTGGAAATTTTTCAGATGTTGCTAATATTGATTTTTGGGAAAATAGAGATATAGAGCTACAAAAGAGATATTTTGAAGACGGAAAAACGCCATATGTTTCTTTACATATAAATGATACTTCTGATGGTTCTCAAACAGAAGAAGAAGCGTTTGAAACAATATGCAGAAATGTTGAGAAAGTAAAAGAAGTTTTTAAGATGGAAGTAATTCTTGAAAATGTTCCTGCAAGATATAGCGATAGAACAAAAGATTTTCTTGCATCTCCTGAATTTATAACTAAGGTTGTTAATGCAACTGACACAGGTTTTTTGTTTGATATAGGTCATGCACGAGCGGCAGCAGATGTTTTGAAAATACCTTTTGATGAATATGTAAGTAGGCTTCCAATGGATAGACTAATTGAAATACATTTATCTGGAGTTTGGAGAGCTCCTGACGGAAAAGTTTGGGCTTTACACCAAAAGATGAATGAAGAAGATTACGAATTTTTAAAAGTTGCGGTTCAAAAATATGACACATTGCAAACAGTTACATTAGAATATGGTCCATGGGCAGATGATGAAGAAACTTGTGGCTATCCAGTACCAAAGTATGATGTGGTTAATGAAGAAATAAAAAATGAAGTGTATGAACAATTATTGAAAGTAAAAGAGATTATTAAAAAATAGAGGAGATAAAAATGGGAGATATTGTTCTATTAGATGATTTAACTATAAATAAAATTGCTGCAGGCGAAGTTATAGAAAGACCTGCAAATGTAGTGAAGGAGCTTGTGGAAAATTCAATTGATGCAGGTGCAACATCAATTTCAGTAGATATAGAAAACGGCGGAATTACATACATTAGAATTACCGACAATGGAAAAGGAATTGCACCAGATGATGTAGAAATGGCGTTTGAAAGACATGCTACAAGTAAAATAAGAAGTGCAAATGATTTGATAAGAGTTTCTACTATGGGGTTTAGAGGCGAAGCTTTAGCAAGTATTGCATCAATTGCTAAAGTAGAACTTGTAACAAAAACTAAAACGAATGATATTGGTACAAGAATAGTAGTAGAGGGCGGAAAGATAATAGAAAGAGAAGAGTGCGGAGCACCTAACGGTACAACTATTACGATAAGGGAATTGTTTTTTAACACACCTGTTAGATACAAGTTTTTGAAAAAAGATTTTACTGAAGGTGGATATATTGAAGATGCTGTTTCAAGAATTTCATTAATTCACCCTGAAATATCTTTTAGAATGACAAATAACAAAAAAGAAATTATTAGAACTAGCGGAAATGGCGATATGCAATCTGTTGTATATAGTATTTACGGAAAAGATATTGCTCAAAATTTAGTTGATGCTAATTTGGAATATGAAGGTATTAAAGTTACAGGCGTTGTTGGAAAGCCGGAGATAGCACGCTCAAATCGTTCTAATCAACTTTTTTATATAAATGGTAGATTTATAAAAGATAAAATACTATCTGCTGCGACAGAAGAAGCGTATAGAACGCTTATACCTCATGGTAAATTTGGCTTTTGTATAATAAATGTAGAGATGAATCCAGAATTAGTAGATGTGAATGTGCATCCTGCGAAATTAGAGGTTAGATTTTCAGAAGAGGGAAAAGTTTTTAAAGCGGTTAATGCGGCAATCAAGAATGCATTACTAAAACAAGATATTACAAAAGATTCAAGCGTTACAGATGATGATAAGGTAACTAATCATGAAACAGTAGAAGAAAATGTAGCTCAGAAAAAGAAAACTGGTTTGTTTGATATTTTTAGAAGTAAGTCAAATATTGTAGACTTTCCTAAAAAAGAAGAAACTATTAAACAAGGCGAAACTTTAAATGAGGACCGTGAAAAATATATTGCGGACGAAAACAAAGAAATGATAATTGAAGTTACAGAAAAACCGCAAGAGAAAAAATCATTTTCTAATATAGAAGACTTTGCTTCGAACATAGAAGAGAGTAATGAAGTTGGAGAAACAGAAGAAATAGAAGAAGTAGAAGAAAATCTTGAAAGAAAAGCACAAAAGGATTTGTTTGAAAATATAGCGATAGTTGAAGAAAAGGCTGATATTCCAGAGTATAAAATTTTAGGGGTTGCTTTTAAAACATATATATTACTTGAACTTGAAGAGGATGTATATATATTAGATCAACATGCTGCGCACGAAAGAGTTTTATACGAAAAAGTAAAGCAAAATTTTTATAAAGACGGCGGAAAAGATATTCAAATGTTATTACTACCAGATATATTAGAATTGTCTAAAAAAGATATGAGAACCGTTAGAGATAATATGGATTTGTTTGAACAATCAGGCTTTATGCTAGAAGAGTTTGGCGACAATACGATAAAAGTAACAGGCGTTCCTATTATTTGTTTTGATATGGATACAAAAGATTTATTTATGGATATTATAGATGGGATAGATTTTACAAATAGAACTACGAAGCAAGATGTTGAAGAAAAGTTTATTGCAACAGTTGCTTGTAAAGCAGCCGTAAAGGCAAATATGTCGCTTGAAGAAAGCGAGATTAGAGCTTTGCTAGATCAACTTTTAGTATTAGATAATCCATTTACTTGTCCACATGGAAGACCGACAGCAATAAGGATAACAAAAACAGAAATAGAAAAGAAATTTGGAAGAAGATAAAAGGAGAAAAGTATGAAACCAAAAGTTGTAGTTATAGTAGGACCAACCGCATCAGGTAAGACTGCTGTTTCAATAGAGTTAGCTAAAAAAATAAATGGAGAAATAATTTCGGCTGACTCAATGCAAATTTATAAAGATATGGATATTGGTTCTGCAAAACCTACAAAAGAAGAAATGCAAGGCATACCACATCATATGCTTGATGTGGTTGAACCGTATGAAGTTTTTAATGTAGCAAAATATAAAGAAATGGCGGAAGAATGCATAGAAAAAATACTAGCGAAAAATAAAGTGCCAATAATTGTTGGTGGAACAGGACTTTATGTTAGTACCCTAACTAAAGGTGTTGAATTTTCTGATATTGAAAATGATTTAGAATATAGAGATGAGCTAACTAAAATATCTTTAGAAGAAAACGGCGTTGATAGATTGTTTGAAATGTTAAAAGAGGTAGATCCAGAAGCGGCTAAGGTAATAGAAAAGAACAATGTAAGAAGAGTAATAAGAGCTTTGGAAATATATAAGGTTACTGGCAAGACAAAGACACAAGTAGATAGAGAATCTATAAAAGAAGTGAAGTATGATTATAAAGTATTTGGACTTAATTGGGATAGACAAGAGCTATATGAAAGAATTGATAAGCGAGTAGATATTATGCTTGATATGGGACTTTTAGACGAGGTAAAGCATGTGAAGGAAAAAGGCATTTCGTCTACTGCACTTCAAGGTCTTGGATATAAAGAGATAATTGAATATTTTAATGGCGAATGTACACTTGAAGAAGCAATAGAAAAAATAAAGCAAGAAACAAGAAGATATGCAAAAAGACAAATGACTTGGTTTAAAAAAGATAAAAATATTATTTGGCTTGATGCGAAAGATAAAGATTATGTAGTTGATTATATTTACAAAAGTGTTTAAGGAGGAATAATGGCTATAAAAAGCAAAAACCAAACTGCTGTTTATGTTGTATTATCAATTATTTTAATAATGATTATATATGGTTTTGTTCAGCTTATATTATTTTTAAAGCAACCGACAAATTCTACACTAGTGAGAAATGGTACTTTGGTGGAGTCAGAAGAAGTAGTTGGGTATGTGATTAGAGAGGAATATATAGTTGACACTTCTTCATATACTGGCATTGCAAACATTGTGGTTAATGATGAAAATAGGGTTTCTAAAGGCGGTACAATAATTTCGTATGTATCTAGTGATCAAGAAAAGTTGTTAAGTAAGATATCTGAATTAGATACAAAAATACAAGAGGCGATGGATAATAAACCTAATTCATATTCGCCTGATGTAAAAAGTTTAGAAACTAGTATTCAAGAAAATTTGTATCAAGTATTAACTCATAAACATGATGTCTATGAAGTATATGAATATAAAACTGCAATAAATAAAGATATAGAAAAGAAAGCAAAGATAGTGGGAGAGCTAAGCCCTGCTGGTTCTCAAATCAAAGAGCTTATTAATAAAAGGCTAGAATACGAAAGAGAACTTAACAAGTCAAATCAAGAATTAATAGCGGATATGGCGGGACTTGTTTCTTACCGAATAGATAATTATGAAAATATTTTAACGCCAGATAGTTTTTCTTCTTTATCAATTGAAGAATTAGAAAAGATTAAGATAAATGTTGGACAAGTTATACCGATAGATACAAGCAAAGTAAAAATAGTAAATAACTTTGAATGTTATGTGGCAGTTCCGATGGATTCAGAAAAGAGTAAAGAATTAGGCTTAAATTCAACAGTTAAGTTGCGTTTTGCTAATACAGGAGATGACTATATAAAATCAACAGTAAAATATATTTCAGATGAAGAAGACGGCAGAAGATTAGTGATATTTAAGATAACAACAAACACGGAAGAACTTACGAAATATAGAAAAATAAATTTAGAAGTAATATGGTGGAGCGATACAGGACTAAAAATACCAAATGAGGCTATTAGATATGAAACGATACTTAATCCTGATACAAAAGAAAAAATAGTCACGCTACCAACAGTTACAACAATAGAGTCAACATATCAAGATGATGTATGGGTTAAAGTTGTAAGAAATACGGACAAATTTTCTATTATAGAAAATTATACGGATGATGAACTACTAGAAATGGGCTTGACAGAAGAAATGGTAAAAAACAGAAGCGAGATACAAATGTATGACGAAGTGATTGTTAATTAATATTACATAAATGTTACAAAGATGTTAAAAAAATATTACAATAGCTAAAGCGATTGACAATAATTGAAAAAAATATAAAATATAAGTAGGATTTTACCGATGATGAAAACAATGGTTTTGGGGAGGTTTTTTGTAAATGGGAAACAAATTTATGAATAAAGTATGGAATTTATTGGGCGTTGAAACTGATGGATATGAAGATGAATATGCTGAGTATGATATGCCAGAAGTAGTACAAGAAGAAAAAGAGTATGTAGCACCAATTAGCAATAAGAAAAATAAGGTTGTTGGCATGCCAGGAGTTCAACAAGTGAAGGTTATAATTTCACAACCTAGCACTTTTGAACAATCTGAAGAAATATGTGAACATCTAAAGGACAAAAAGTCTATAATTGTTAATTTAGAATATGTAAATAAAGATGTAGCTAGAAGAATAATAGATTTTATTAGCGGTGCTGTATATGCATTAGATGGAAATATACAAAAAATCTCTAATTCTATCTTTTTGGTAGCTCCATTTAATTATGAAATAACAAATGAAGTTTTGAAAGAAGATATAAAGAGTAAATTGGCGGTATCTTGGGTAAAATAGGAAGGAATGTTAGGAGGTAAGTAGTATGATAACTCCATTAGATATTGAAAATAAGACTTTTAGTAAGCAAATAGTAAATGGATATAGCACAGAAGAAGTGCATCAGTTTATGACTTCTTTACTAAAAGATTATGAAAAAATATATAAAGAAAATATAGAATATAAAGATAAAATCGCTGTGTTAAATCAAGGCATTCAACATTACAAATCAATTGAAGAAACTTTGCAAAATGCGTTGATAGTGGCTCAGGGAACTGCTGAAACAGTTAAACAAAATGCTAAAGCAGAAGCTGATAACATAGTGAAAGAGGCTGAAATAAATGCTATAAAATCAGTAGATGAGATAAATCAAAAAGTTGTTGAAAAACAATTGCAATTAGATGAAGCCAAAAAACAATTTGATATTTATAAAGCAAAAATGGAAGCTTTATTAATATCACAACTTGAAATATTAAAAGAAATAAATAGAGGCGAGGAACAATAGAAGTTTCTTTATTATGACAGATAAACACTTCGGATTTAGCACTAGTTAAAAGTGTATATAGTCGAGGTGTTTTTAATTTGAGGAGGTAAATATGAATAAAAAATTATCAGTATTAGTAGTTTTAGTTATGGCTATAATGTTAGTGCTTGTAGGGTGCAACAACAATGTTGATATTGATGACAAGCAAAATAATGTAGTGACAAAAAATCCTGTTGCAACAATGACAATGGAAAATGGCGATGTTGTAAAAATAGAGTTGTATCCAGAAGTTGCTCCAGAATCTGTAAAGAATTTTATAAGTTTAGCAAATAGTGGCTTTTATAATGGCTTAGTTTTTCATAGAGTAATACCTGGATTTATGGCACAAGGTGGAGATCCTCTTGGCAATGGTACAGGTGGTCCTGGTTATTCAATATATGGAGAGTTTGAAGCTAATGGATTTACAAATGAGTTGTCACATGAAGTTGGCGTAATTTCTATGGCAAGATCAAATGATTACAATTCAGCAGGTTCACAATTTTTTATTGTTACAGACGATAATGCAAAAGAAAGTTTAGATGGACAATATGCAGCATTTGGAAAAGTAATAGAAGGTATGGACTATGTATATACTGTAGTAAATTCTGAGGTTGGCAGAAGAGATATTGATTCAGACCTTGCAACAAGATTAGAAAAAGAAATTGCTGATACTGGTACAGTTTCAGACGAATTATACGAGGAATATTATAATCAAGTTTTAGAAATTGATAGACCACTTAATTTGCCAACAATTAAATCAATTACGGTTGATACATTTGGAAAAGATTACGGCGAACCAACAAAATATTAAAATGTGATGTATAAAGCAATGCAAAATTAATTTTGCATTGCTTTATTGCGTTAAAGATAATTATTTTACTATTATTGACTTTTTTTGCGAACTAATGTATGCTTATATGGCGAGAAAAAGGAGTGATAAAATAATGTTTGCATATATAAAAGGCAGATTAGAAATTAAAGCAAATGACTTTGTAGTAATAGATGTAAATGGTGTGGGATATAAAATTTTTGCACCTTTAAGTACAATTGAAAAATTAGGGGATATAGGTGATACGGTTAAAGTTCATACTCATTATCATGTAAGAGAAGATAATATAAGTTTGTATGGTTTTGCAACTCAAGAAGAACTTAGAATATTTGAATTATTAATTAGTGTAAGTGGCGTAGGTGCAAAATCGGCTAATGCTATCTTAGCAAATATTTCGCCGTCTAAATTTGCACTATGCGTAATATCAAATGATGTAAAAGAACTTACAAAGTTGCCTGGAATTGGTGCAAAGTCAGCACAAAGAATTATATTAGAATTAAAAGATAAATTGAAAACGGAAGAAGCAATTATAGAAGAGGACAATATCGAAATAAGAAATATTGTAGATTCAAATAATAATATTCAAGAAGCACTTTCGGCACTTATGGTTTTGGGTTATCCACAAAAAGAAGCGACAAAAGCAATTTCGAGTGTAAAAACGGAAGATTTATCTGTGGAAGAAATAATCAAGAAAGCATTAATATATTTTGCAAAATCTTAATTTAAGAAAAGAGGAAGACAAATGGATTTAAGTAAACCATTAGCATATAGAATGTCGCCAGAAAATTTGGATGAATATGTAGGGCAAGAGCATATTTTAGGAAAAGACAAAATGCTATATAGACTAATAAAAGCAGATAGATTATCAAGCATCATTTTATGGGGACCACCAGGGTGCGGAAAAACATCGCTTGCGAGAGTTATTGCTAAAACTACAAAAAATAAATTTGAAAAATTAAATGCAGTAGCAGCTGGAGTTTCTGATATAAAAAGAGTAGTGGACGATGCAAAAAATATTTTAATGAATCCGTCAGGAAAAGCAGTATTGTTTATTGATGAAATACATCGTTTTAATAAATTGCAGCAGGATGCATTATTACCGTATGTTGAAGATGGCACTATAATTTTAATAGGTGCAACTACGGAAAATCCGTATTTTGAAGTGAATAAAGCTTTAATATCAAGGTCGACAGTTTTTAAATTAGAACCATTAAAAAAAGAAAATATATTAGATGTGTTAAAAAGAGCTTTAATGGATAAAACAAAAGGATTAGGCAACTGCTACATAAAAGTTGAAGACGATGTTTTAGAATATATTGCTGAGCTTGCTGGCGGAGATGTAAGAGTTGCACTAAATGCACTAGAAATAGCAGCGTTAACTACGCAAATGAATGCAAATGGTGAAATAGAAATAACAAAAGAAATAGCTATGGAATGCATTCAAAAGAAAAAAGCACAATTTGATAAAACTGGGGATAGCCACTATGATAATATAAGTGCATTTATAAAATCTATGCGTGGAAGCGACCCGGATGCGGTGCTATTTTACTTAGCAAGAGCATTGTATGCGGGGGAAGATCCAATGTTTATAGCAAGGAGAATTGTAATATGTGCTTCGGAAGATGTAGGTATGGCAAATTCAAATGCATTAGTGGTTGCTAACGCTGCTATGCAAGCGGTACATCAAATTGGTATGCCAGAAGCAAGGATAATCTTAGCACATGCAGCAACTTATGTTGCTAGAAGTCCGAAATCAAATGCGGCATATTTGGGAATAAATCAAGCACTGCAAGATGTAGAAACAAAAGATACCGGAACAATACCAATGCACATAAGAAATGCACCAGCTGAAGGAATGGCAGAGCAAGGTTATGGCGTAGGATATAAATATCCACACGACTATCCAAATCATCAAGTAGAGCAACAGTATTTGCCGGATAAGATGGTGGGGTGTAAGTATTATGTTCCAGATGAAACCGAGGAATTCGCATGAAAAATGTCATCTTGCGTTGTCAAACTTCGTTAAATTGCTTCTCGCCGTACCAGCGTACTGTCTTCGAAGCAATTTACTTGTTTTCCTAGCAATATAACATTTTTGCTGCGAATTACAAAAAAATAATTTCATGAATTGACATTAAAATGCCATCTTGCGTTGTCAAACTTCGTTAAATTGTTTCTCGCCGTACCAGCAATTTGCATATTTTTTGAAAAAGCATCTCATACTAGTTATGAGGTGCTTTTTAT
>CAZRQF010000021.1:0-17611 GCA_964602275.1 uncultured Eubacteriales bacterium | reverse complement strand
GTTTCTCAAGAGATGATGCTGGTAAATTCTTAAGCTCATACTATGATAAGAAAATTTATGAAAACGATCCATTTGCTAAAATCGACCAAATCGGTGTTGGTAAATTAGTAAAAATGGCCGTAGAACTTGGAAAACAAACAAGACCTGATATTAAATTAGGTATCTGCGGAGAACATGGTGGAGATCCTTCAACAGTTGAATTCTGTCACAATGTTGGATTAACATATGTATCATGCTCACCATTTAGAGTACCAGTAGCAAGACTTGCTGCTGCACAAGCTCAAATTAAAAATCCAAGAACTAAATAAATAATAAAAAGCTTCCACTAGTTGGAAGCTTTTTTGCATTTGATAAGTGTATTATTCGGTGTGAAATGAAAGTAAAGAAAGTGTGTATCAAAATCTTGGAATGAAGAAAGAACTATCAGCAGGTATGTAATTTTTGGTGCATGAAATTGGCTAGCAATATTGAAAGAGTAAAAAATAGGTCTAGCATTTTTACTAGACCTATTTCAAGAGTTTATATTGAAACATAAATTGAGCTACATGGGCAGTGTAATGGCAAGAAACGAAACTTATTAAAAATCAGTTTCTATTTGATTGCTTTGCACATAGTTAAAAAGAAACAACATAATAGATAAGGTAAAGTGGGATATTTTATAGTGCAAGATTCAAATATTTAATTTTCTAGTTTTTGTTTGAAATCATCTAAAAGTACAGACTCGTTTACATTAAATACTTTTGCAATAGCGGCAAGTTCAAAATCTTTAACTATTCTACGACCATTTTCAATTTTGTATATGCCATCATAATTAATATCAATTCCTAGCAACATTAATTTATTTGATAGCGTTACTCTAGACCACTTATTTAGCTTTCTTAGTTCTTGTATGCTTTTTCCACATACATTTGATGAATTTTCAAATTTTCTGCTTATCATTTTTTGACCAACTTTCAATAAAATTTTAAAGTACTATTGATTTTATTATGAAAGTTATGATATAATTTAGTCGTGTTAGCAAGAAAAAGACTTTATATCGAAAAATATTCTTACGAAGTATTAAATGGCTAATCCTATAACAAATGAAGATGTAGCTTAAACGATAAATGATTTATTTTTAGTTAAAAAGTTACGAATTAAATACTAATGAGTTAAATCAATGGCGTAGGAGTATAAAAATGAATAAAATGTATTATTATGAATTAAAAGAGATTGAATTAACTTTATTCTTGAAGAATAAAGTGACTTTTTTATGCTTTTAAAAATAATATACTATATAGAAGAGAGTAATAATTGGGAGGTATGCCCTATTATTACTTTTTTATTTTAGGAGGTTATATAAAAATGAATAGTGATAAATTTCCAATAATAGAAGCTGGACATATTTTTAATGAATTTTCTGGGAAACTTGAGAAATGTGTTAAGTTAGAGAAAAAAAGTGTAGAAATTGATTATCCTTGCAGATTGGATGCAATGGCGATAAATCCTGCTGCTGTATGTTACAACAATGATATGGTATTCACTCCTGGAGAAGTCGTAATTTCATTAAAAAAATTTATAAGAGTAAAAATTATAGTCAATGCTGAGGACAAAGGGATATTAAATATATCAGATAAAACCAAAAGAAAAGTTTTAGTAAGACATGCATATCTATTAATGTGTCAGGCTTTAAAAGTAAATCCTTCTTTAAGCATAGAGGTTGATGATAATGATATTCCTAAGCATTGTGGATTTGGTTCAAGTAGTTCTACAATAGCAAGTGTTGCAGCTGCTATTAATGAATTATATTCTTGCCCCATTCTAAATTCTGACTTAATTAAATATTTAGCATCTAATCATGGTGAGGAAATAACAGATAGTGATGAAAATAATTTGAAGGTTGTTCAGTGCATAGGTGGTGGAGCAACAAATGGTTTAACCGATGAAGGAATTATTATAATTGCAGGTAAATCAACAACAATAGCTAAAATGAATTATAGAGCAGATGTTTTAATAGCTTTACCGAATGATTATATTCAAAAAGATGCAAAAGTATTAATGGAGTTAGAAGAAAAGAATTTATGGAAATTTAAAAAAACTGGTGAGGAATATTCAGAAAAAATAGCATACGATTTGCTACATAAAGCGTTACCTGGAATGGTTAATGGTAGTATAAAAGAATTAGCAGATGTTGTGTATGATTATAGATTTAATATGGGAAGCAACGAAAATTGTTCTTTTGTTTATGACGGATTGATGAAAATTAGTGATGACATAAGGAAACTGTATGAAGAGAACAAATGTGACTTTTTGGCGCTATCTTCAGTTGGACCAGCATTTTTTGCAATTGTAAGAAATGACACTCAAAAAAAACAATGCAAATATTATATGGAAAAGTTAGGCTTGAAAGTTATGGAATCTTCCATTTGTAATAGTAAATATATTGTTCGTAATGCAGAAGATTTACAATGTTTTTGGCAAAAGTTAGAAACGATAAAATCTTTTCAAGAAAAGACGGTTTCGAAATATGTAACAGATGAAATAGATACTTTGAGTATAAAGGATAAAAATTGTATTGATATTGGATGCGGTGGTGGAAGGTATTCTAAATACTTAGTTGCAAAAGGTGGAAATGTTTTAGCAACGGATAAAAATCCAGAGATGTTTAGTGAAAATGAAAAAATAAATTTTATAGTAGCATCGATGAATAATATTCCAGTAAAAAAAGATTCATATGATTTAGCTCTTTCTATAGGCGTACTTCATAATGCTGTTACACTAGAAGAGTATAGAGCTTCATTAGATGAGTTATATAGGATTTTAAAAAAAGATGGAAAAGCAATTATATCGGTTTTTACGAATGCGGTTATTGATGAAGATTTGACAGCAATTAGTACAGTTAATTATTTGCCACAAAATAGACCACCTATGACTTTATTGAGTAAAGGACAATTAAATGAGCAGTTGGAACAAATTGGATTTAGAATATGTAAGAAGTTAGATGAACATATAACAGATGTGGGAAGTGGAAAGCGAAATGTATATACCATTCTTATTCAAAAATAAAGCATATATGATTTCTACTAGGAATCATTTGGAAGATTACTCCATGACAAAACATAACGAAATAGATATGACATTATCAGGTAGATATCTGTGTAATAGAAATATAGAAAAAGTGAAAATAGCTAATTTAGATACCTATCCTTCTAATAAGTTAATTAAACAATTAATAGAAATGATTAGAAAAAAAGAAAAGACGAATAAAGAAGTAATTATTGGTGCAGGTGCAAATGGAGTATTGTTAAATATAATAAAAATATTATTTGTAAATGGTGGCAATTTGGTTACACCTTTTTATAGCTTTGATCAGGCAGAATTTGGAGTAACAGCTATGGGCGGATACACAAAAAGAGTGTATTTAAAAGATTTTAAAATTAATTTCGTAAATTTGAAAAGAGCAATTGATAGAAAAACGAGGATGGTATATATATGTAATCCTAATAATCCTACTGGAATTTATGTAAACACGAGCGAGATATTAAAATTTGCTCAAGGTATAAAAATTCCAATTGTAGTTGATGAATCAGGAATTGAATTTTCAAATGATAAAAGTCTATTAAATTATTCAAAATTACCACAAAACCTAATTATACTTAGATCTTTTTCAAAAGCGTATGGAATAGCTGGACTTAGGATAGGTTACCTCGTTTGTGATAAAAGTTTTAAACAAAAATATGTAAAAAATACAACTATTAATGAAGTTACTAGTATATCGTGTCAAGTTGCTTTGGAAATGTTAAAAAATCAGAGAAGTGAAGTGACTAAAAATATCGAAAAAATAAATATTGAAAGAATTAAATTAATTAATAGGTTGGAACTCTTAGGAATCAAATGCTTGAAAAGCAATTCAAATATTGTAATGACAGAGACTACATTCGAATATAGCTTTTTTGATGCGTTAGAAAAAAATGAAATTTCTGTTGTAAAAGTATATGATGAACTTAACAAATTACATATGAGAATTGCAATTCAGGACTCAAATACAAATGATAAATTCATAGAAAGGATTTCGAAAATTTTGAAAAATAAATTGTATGAAGAGGAGGAAAATCATGAAAATATCATTAGCTACAAACTTTGATAATGACTTAATTGAGAAAATAAAAAAATATCCAGTTTATGAGGTATATGGAAAACTGAAATATGATTGTATTGGTGGTGGTAGACCGGATAACACATTGGCAGATATTGATAAAAATATATTTGAAAATCATGTAAAAAAGGTAAGAGAAAGCGGAATTAGATTTAATTATTTGTTAAATGGAAGTTGTTTATCAAATAATGAGCAAAATGTTGAATGGCAAGAAAATTTTAAAAATTTTTTGGGGTATTTAAAAAATATTGGTGTGAATGCTTTAACTGTAACAAACCCTTACATATTGGTGTTCGTTAAAAAATATTTTAGTAATGACTTTAAAATACGAGTATCAACATTTGCTTGCATAGATTCATATACTAAAGCGAGATATTGGGAAGAACTTGGTGCTGATTATTTATGTGTAGATTTTGTGAAAATTAATAGGGATTTTAAAACTTTGAAATATATGGTAAACAATTTGAAATCAGCAAAATTAGAAATTTTGGTGACGAATAGTTGTTTGAAAAATTGTCCTATGATATATACACATACAAATGGATTAGCACATGCATCTAATAATGAAGCAATAAATCAGTCCTATGAAGATTGGAGTTTGTTTTATTGCCAAAAGAAAGAATTAGAGAATATTGATGAATATATAAAGTCACCATGGGTCAGACCAGAAGATATAAAATATTATGAAGATATTGGAATAGACCATTTTAAGATAACAGAAAGAGGTTTTCCGACAGACGAACTTGTAAAAAGAGTAAAGTATTATGTTGAGAGAAGTTTTGATGGAAATTTATTAGAAATAATACAAGGTCATGGAGCTTGGGAAAATGAAAATTTAACTTTGAAAAAGATAGTGCCACATAATAGAAAAGAAATTTATGAAGAGATAAAGAGAGTAAGAGGAATTGGCAGAGCAAGAGAGTGTGAGAGACATATATATATTGATAATAAAAAGTTAGATGGTTTTATTGATTTCTTTGTCCAAGGAAAATGTACTGGCAACTGTAACACATGTGGGTATTGTAATAATATTGCAAATAAAACAATAACGCGAAATGAAGAAGTTTGTGATTATTTGCAAAAATTATATAACGAATATGATGAATTAAAAATGTGATTTTACTTTGATAAAAAGAACTACTAAAGAAAAAACAATATTTTGATAAAATACTAATAAAAATAACTTTAAAATAAAAATATGTATGAAAAATAGGTGATGAAATGAAGAAAGTATTGTTTTTAGTAGGTCCACATGCTAGTGGGAAATCGTATTCGTCAAAGGAATACATTGCAAAAAAAACTAGTGTAGAAATGATTGATACTGGTCCAATTATGAGAGAATTACATAAGCAAAATGCTTCTGAATTAACAATGGCAGAATGGATTAATAGACTTGAAGAAAAATATGGTGATGATATTACTTCATGCATAATTAATTCTGAGATAAAAAAGCGAATGGAACATTCGGAAACCTCTGAATATATTATTGTTGGATTTAGAACATTAGAAGGTATATTATATACAATGAAGAACTTAGAATTGAAAAATTGTAGTATTTTATATGTAGATGCAACTCAGAACTTATTATATAAAAACTTTATTTCGAGAGGCGGGAATATGTCATCAGATGAGTTTAAAAAGTACCTTGACGATGAAGAAAAGAGTGGATTGGAAACACTAAAACGAATTGCTTTAGAAGATAGTAATTTAATAGATTATTATTATAGAACCACTAATAATGATTGCTTTGAAAATCAAATAGATTTTCATTTTAACAAAATGAAACAAAGAGAAAACGAAAATATTTTTTCAAAAACTGATTGTGATTTTGAAAGATAATGTGTATTATTATATTAAATAAATGAATAATTATAAAAAATAGGGGGAATAAAGAATATGGAAAAACCAGTATATTTAACAGGAAATAGAGGAAAATTTGAGGAAGCACAATATATTTTTAGGGATAAATATGGTTTTGATATAGAAATCAAAAATCCTGATTTTGAAATACTAGAAATACAAGCCAAAAGTTGTAAGGAAGTTGTAGCTTTTAGTGTTAAGTATGCTTGCGAAAAATTAGGTAAACCATGTATAAAATCAGATTCGGGATTATATATTGAAGCGTTGGGCGGCTTGCCTGGCCCATATAATGCTTATTTTGATAAGCAAATTGGTGTTGAAAAATTTTTAGAATTAATGAAGAATGAAACGAATAGAAAGGCTAGATTGGAAGATTGCTTTGCATATTGTGAACCAGGACAAGAGCCAATAGTGTTTGCGGGTGGAAGTACAGGAACAATTTCATTAGTTACTAAAGGTAATGTTGGCAGATGGCATGATAAGTTTTATATTCCAGATGGTGAAACAGAAACTTTGAGTGAGCTTAGAGAAAAAGACAGGGATTATGAGGCAAAGTTTTGGGGAACTGCTAAATATGATTTTGCAGAATGGTATAAGAAAAATAAAAAATAATATTTTGCCATATAGTGGATAAAATATTGTTAAAAGAAAACTTTTTAAATTTTAAATTTGCACGACCAACAAATATATAATTTGCTTGCATTTATCCATATTATATGGGAAAATATCTCTGTGGATAAAAATATGAATAGAGGTGTTTTATGGATAAAGATAGAAAGAGAACCATAAAAATTGTTGAGCGAGTGGGAGTAGTTATTGGGACATTAATTTTACTAATTTTCTTGTTTAAGTCAGCAGTATATTTTATGCCGTTTTTAATTGCAGGAGTAATTGCTATTTTGATTGAACCTGTGATAAAGTTTTGCATGAATAAACTTAAATTTAGTAGACGAATGAGTTCAATAATTGTTGTTGTGCTAACAGCAATTATACTCGGAGTTGCGGTAACTTATGGAAGTATTTCTCTTATAAAAGAAATTATTAGTCTTTCTTCAAATTTAGGCCCTGCGATTTCGGAAATTACTCAAAATGTTACAACTATAATAGATGATTTTACAACTCAATATGCAGAGCAGATTACTCCTGAAATCATTCAAGGTATGGAAACTTCAATATTGAGTTTTGTTGGAAAGCTTGGAGAAATGGTAAGTGAGGGATTAACTAAAGTGTTGCAAATGTTATTTTCAATACCAACAACACTTATAAATATAACAATTACTATACTTGCATTAATTTTCTTTACTAAAGATAGAATATATGTCATAGACTTGATGGAGCATCATTTTCCAAAGTCATGGATAAAGAAGATTAAAGAAGTTGTTGGAGAAACTTTTTCTACAATAGGAAGTTATATTAGAGTTTACGCTAAAATAATAGTTATAACTTTTGCGGAATTATTTTTAGCATTTAACATATATAGATTACTTGGATTTAACATTGCGTATCCGTTTTCACTTGCATTAATAATTGCAATCATTGATATACTACCTATACTAGGAGTTGGAACAGTATTAGTTCCTTGGGCAATATGGTTATTTGTTACAGGTCAATATGGTTTTGGTACAGCAGTTATTGTGACATATTTTATTATATATATAATAAGACAGTTTATTGAACCAAAACTTGTAAGCAAGCAGCTAGGAATTCATCCTTTAATTACTTTATTTGCTATGTATGCAGGCTTTAAAGCAGCTGGAGTATTTGGATTAATATTAGGACCGATAACTTTGATGGCTTTAAAATGTATATTTGCAAAGCAATTAGAAAAAGGATTTTTCAAAGATTTATTTGATGAAAAGTAAAAAACATAAACAAAAAGTCGCCTTGTGGCGACTTTTTTGCTTTTAAGTATAAGTAATTAAAAATTTTGATTTGGTGGATATACAAAAATATCATTAGGTGTTGTTATTTTCTTTAATGTTTTAATGGATACAATTGGTACTTGACCATTGAAATTACCTTTTGTGATAACGCCCGTTGCTTTTACCCATAAATTATCGTCAAATTCTTCAGCATTTTCATAGGTACATAAAAATCCAACAATTTGAGCTTGTGTGCTATTTATTAGCATATCTCGAGCTATGACGAATTGTGTATCAGAAAAATCATCCATTCTAAAAATATATCCACTTAAAGTAATTTCTAATCCCAAGTAATTTTCGATATTATTATGGCAGTCGTTTAGAATAGTAGTATAATTTTCATTTGTCATAATAATAGATTTCTTTTGTTTGTTTATATTAAGTACTCTATTTGTAGCAAGAAGAATAAATATGATAGCAATTATTATAGAAAAAGCTATTAATATTTTTGTAGAATTAACTTTTAAGTTTATTATCTTAATCTTTATCACCTCAATAAAAGGTATGAAAAGTGATAAAAAAATATGTATAAAATTCAAGTAATAATTCCTTGAAAAAACTAAGTTGTTGATATAATATCTATGTATAGATTGATTTTAGGAGGGAGTTTATGATTGTTGCTATTGATGGACCAGCAGGTACTGGAAAAGGTACTATTAGTAAGCTTATATCAGAAAGATTAGGTTTTTTGTGTATTGATACTGGTGCTATGTATAGAGCTGTTACATTAAATTTGATAAGAAATGATGTAGATATAGCGAATTTAGAAAATGTTTTGAAAGTATTAGAAAAAACTAAAATCAATATTGAATTTGAAAGTTCAAAACAAATAACATTTTTAAATGGTGAAGATGTTTCAGATGAGATAAGAATGCCACATGTTAATGCATTGGTTTCACAAGTTTCAGCAATAAGAGAAATAAGAGAAAAACTTGTAATACTCCAAAGAAAATTTGCCTTGAATAATGATATTGTTATGGAGGGAAGAGATATAACGACTGTTGTTTTTCCAAATGCAGAAGTAAAGATATATCTAACTGCCAAGCAAGAAGAAAGGGCAAACAGAAGATATAAAGAAATGTTAGAAAAGGGTATAAAAACAACTTATGATGAAGTCTATGAGTCGATAAAAAAGCGTGATGAAAATGATATAAACAAAGAATATGGCGCATTAAAAGTTGCAGATGGTGCTACGATTATAGATAGCACTAGTATGACAATAGAAGAGGTTTACGAAAAAGTAAAAGAGATAATATTTTCAAAGTCAAAAAAGAATTAGGAGAGAGGAAAAAAGAATGGGTTGGAACAGAAGCGTTGTAAAATTCTTTTGTAAAATTGCAAGTCACATTATTTATAGAGTGAAAATTGAAGGATTAGAGAATATACCCAAAACAGGTGGTGCTATACTTTGTCCAAATCATTTGCATGCATTTGATTCGGTTGTAATTGGTTCACATATAAAAAGAATGACATACGCAATGGGAAAAGAAGAATTATTTAAAACTAAATTCAAAAGAGAGTTTTTGCTTGCCATGGGGTGTTTTCCAGTAAAAAGAGGTGCTGGCGGTGAAGAGGCAATAAAGAAGTCGATAGATATTTTAAATGCGGGAGATTTACTTATCATTTTCCCGGAGGGTACTAGAAATGGCTTAGCCAAAGGCGTAAAACCTAAAAAGGGAGCTGCACTTATAGCTCTAAAATCTAAGTCACCAATTGTTCCGATAGGAGTAAATGGCACTTTTAAGTTTTTAAGTAAAATTACGATAAAAATAGGCAAGCCGATTTACTTAAATGAATATGAAGACGAAGAGCAAAGCACCGAAACTTTACAAAAAATAATGGATAATGTTATGAATAAAGTAATAGAGCTTGCAAAATAAGTAATTTGACTGGGTAAAAGAATACGAAAAAACAAAACAAAAGTACTCTGAAGATATGGCTGAGTACAAAGTAATAAAAGTAAATCAGCTAATTGATGAAGAAAAGAACATAAAGAAAAATGTAAAAAATGAAATTGTTAAAATTCACAATGAAACTAAAGAAATTATTGAAAATTTAACAGAAAATGAAGCGATAAGTTTATTAAAAGAAAAATGGATAACTCCGTTAGTTGGTAATGAATTTGATATGAAATGTCTTAGTGAATTACAATCACTAATAAATGGTAATTAATATGGATTCAACTGAAAAAAAGTGCAAGTTGCACTTTTTTTCAGTTGAAATGTTGCATATTTAAAATTGTTTTGGTAAAATTATAATGGAAGGTGATAATTATGAATATACCTAGAAATTATTATTTGAATAAACTAATAGATGCTAAAGGAGATAATCTTGTAAAAGTTATAACAGGAATTCGTAGATGTGGAAAATCATATTTACTTGATCCAATTTTTAAAGATTATTTAATTTCCATAGGGATAAAAGAAGATCATATTATAAAATTAGAATTAGATAAAAGAGAAAATGCAAAATATAGGGATCCTGATGTTTTAAATAATTATATAAATTCAAAAGTAGAAGATGATGATATATATTATATTTTATTAGATGAAATACAGTTAGTTAAAGATTTTGAATCAGTTTTAATAGGATTTTTATATAATAAAAATTTTGATGTTTATGTAACTGGAAGTAATTCGAAATTTTTATCAACAGATATTATTACAGAATTTAGAGGAAGAGGCGAAGAAATAGAAGTATATC
Organism: uncultured Eubacteriales bacterium; assembly: GCA_964602275.1. Lineage (GTDB taxonomy): Bacteria > Bacillota > Clostridia > TANB77 > UBA1234 > RGIG6291. Next base: position 6,991 of record CAZRQF010000021.1, on the reverse strand, counting down.
CTTTGTCGTTTTCTGAATTTAAAGAGGCAAGTGTTGGAGAAAACGCAAAAATTCTATCGGAGTATTATATGTATGGAGGATTACCATTAGTTTCAACAATGATGAATACTGATGAAAGAAAAGTAAATTACTTAAAAGAGCAATTGAATAATGTTTATATTAACGATGTAATTGAAAGAAATAATATTGTAAATGATAAGGAAATAATTTATACATTATTAGAAATAATTTCTTCAAGTATTGGTTCTTTAATAAATGCCAAAAAAATTTCTGATACTTTTAAAAGCAATTTAGGGATAAACATTGCACCAGAAACAATCGCACAGTACTTAAAATATTTGGAGGAAGCTTTTGTTATAAGAATAGTTAAAAGATATGATGTCAAAGGAAGAAAATATATTAACACTCCAGTAAAAATATATTTTACTGATATTGGAATTAGAAATGCTGTAGTTAATTTTAGACAAATAGAAAATCCACATATTATGGAAAATGTTATTTTTAACGAGCTAGTTGCTAGAAATTATAATGTTGATGTTGGAATGATTTCTATTAGAGAGCAAATAAATGGAGTTCAAGATTATAAGCAATTAGAGGTAGATTTCATAGCTTCAAAAGGATATGACAAAATCTATATACAATCAGCATATAGTATGCCAGATGAGGAAAAAAGGAAACAAGAAATAAAACCATTATTAAAAATTCAAGATTCTTTTAAAAAAATTATTATTACAGGTGATTATACAAAAACATGGAAAGATGATAATGGAATAATTACAATGAATATATTTGATTTATTTAATGACATAGATTCATTAAATAAAGTGTAAATGTATTGACAAATAAGGCTTTTTGTTAGATAATATACAAGGTTATATTTTGAATAACAAAATAGCAGAGTAGGAAAGGATTGATTTTTAAATGGCAAATAATGAAGAACAAAATTTTGCACAATTATATGAGGATTCACTAAAAAGATTACAGGAAGGAACAGTCGTTGAAGGAACAGTAATTAATGTCAGCGGAGATGAAATTTTCGTTGATTTAGGATACAAGGCAGACGGAATAATTCCAAGAGATGAATTTTCTTACAAAGATGAGAAACCAGCAGATAAATATAAAGCTGGGGACAAGATTGAAGCATACATCTTGAGAATGAATGATGGTAGAGGAAATGTATTACTATCTACAAAGAGATTGCAAACAAAACAATTAAGAGAAGAGTTTGAAAACAATGTTAAAGCTGATAGACCAGTTGAAGCAAAAGTTACAACAATCGTAAATGGTGGTGTAATAGCTGAAAATGCTGGAATTAAAGTGTTTGTACCACAAACACAATTAGCTAAAAAAGTAACTGACTTAGCTGTATATAAAGGAAAAACACTTGCACTTAAAGTTATTGAATACAATCCAGAAAAGAGAAAGATTGTTGGTTCTGAAAGAAAATTAGTTGCAGAAAATAGAGAAAAAGCAATTAATGAAGTTTGGAGCAAAGTTGAAGTAAACAAGGAATTTTTAGGTGTAGTTAAACAATTAAATGATTATGGTGCATTTGTTGATATCGGTGGCGTAGACGGATTATTACATATATCTGAAATGTCATGGAAGCAAATTAAACATCCAAGTGAAGTTTTAAAAGTAGGTCAAAGCATAATTGTTAGAGTATTATCTTTTGACAAAGAAACAAAGAAAATATCATTAGGATACAGAAAAGCTGAAGATAACCCATGGTTAAATGTTAAATATCAAGTAGGCGATATTGTTGAAGCTAAAGTTGTTAGCTTAAAACCATTTGGTGCTTTCGTAGAGCTAGATAATGGGCTTGATGGTTTAGTTCATATTTCAAACATAACACATACAAGAATTGCAAGACCACAAGATGTGTTAGAATTAGGACAAATTGTTAAAGCAAAAGTTGTAGAAGTTGATTTAGATAAAAAGAGAATTGAACTTTCTATAAGAGAATTAGAAGAGAAAATGCCTGAAACAGAAGAAGTTGAGGGACAAACATCTCTATAAAATAAAATTTATATAAGTCTTGTTTGTTTGAACTCAATGGGATTATGTTTATTCCATTGAGTTCGTCACGCTTGACATTTTGAAAAGAGGAACGAAAATGGATATAAGAAATGTTGCAATAATAGCCCATGTAGACCATGGTAAAACTACTTTGGTTGATGCATTACTAAAACAATCAGGTACATTCAGAGAAAATGAACATGTTGACGAGAGAGTAATGGACTCTAACGACTTAGAAAAAGAAAGAGGAATTACTATTCTTGCTAAAAATACATCTGTAATGTATGGAAATACTAAAATTAATATAATTGATACACCAGGTCATGCTGACTTTGGTGGTGAAGTTGAAAGAGTACTAAAGATGGTTGATGGTGTAATACTTCTAGTTGATGCATTTGAAGGTGTTATGCCACAAACAAGATTTGTATTAAGAAAAGCTTTAGCACTTAACTTAAAACCTATTGTTGTTTTAAATAAAATAGATAGACCGGGTGCTAGACCAGATGCGGTTGTAGATGAAGTTATAGATTTATTCTTTGACTTAGCTGCAACAGATGACCAGTTAGGTTTTCCAGTAATTTATGCTTCTGGTAAGCAAGGTGTTGCTTCATTAAAGGCAGATGAAATTGGTACAGACATGAAACCATTGTTTGATACTATCGTTAACTATGTAAATGCACCTCAAGTAGAAGAAAATGGTCCAACACAAATGTTGGTATCAAGCATAGACTATGATAACTATGTAGGAAGAATAGCAATAGGAAGACTTGAAAGAGGAAAAATGCTACAAGGGCAAAATGTAGCCGTATGTAGAAAAGATGGTAGAATACAAAATTTAAGAGTTGGTAAAGTATATACATATAATGGATTAAAGAGAGTTGAAGTGCAAGAAGCAACAGCAGGAGATGTTATAGCAGTTGTAGGTATACCTGACATCAACATTGGCGAAACAATAGCAGATGTTAATCATCCTGAAGCAATGCCTTTTGTAGACATTGATGAACCAACACTTACAATGACATTTAGTGTAAACAACAGCCCATTTGCAGGTAGAGAAGGAGAGTTTGTAACTTCAAGACATTTGAGAGATAGACTAATGAAAGAGTTAGAATCAAATGTAAGCTTAAGAGTTGAAGAAACTGACACACCTGAAAGCTTTAAAGTATCTGGTAGAGGCGAATTACACTTATCAGTATTGATTGAAACTATGAGAAGAGAAGGATTTGAACTTATGGTTTCAAGACCATCAGTTATATTTAAAGAAATTGATGGTGTGAAGTGTGAACCGATTGAAGAATTAGTTATAGATGTTCCTGATGAATTTACAGGAAATGTTATAGAAAAGCTTGGTGTAAGAAAAGCTGAAATGACTAATATGATAGTTGGAGAACAAGGCTATACAAGACTTGAATTTAAAATACCAGCTAGAGGATTGATTGGTTATAGAAATGAATTTTTAACTGATACAAAGGGTAACGGAATAATGAACCATGTATTTAGTGGCTATGAGCCATATAAAGGTGATATTTCAGCAAGAACAAAAGGTTCATTAATAGCATTTGAACAAGGTAAATCACTAACATATGGATTATTTAACGCACAAGAAAGAGGAACATTATTTATAGGCCCTGGTACGGAAGTATATCAAGGAATGATAGTTGGCGAAAATGCAAGACCTGAAGATATGGAAGTAAATGTTTGTAAAGCAAAACACTTAACAAATACAAGAGCATCTGGAAGTGATGATGCATTAAGATTAACTCCACCAACAGTATTTTCATTAGAGCAAGCAATCGAGTATATTGGTGAAGATGAATTAGTGGAGATAACACCAAAGAACATACGCTTAAGAAAGAAAATACTTGATCCAACTGCAAGAATTCGTTGGATGAGAGCTAATGGATTATTATAATATGTTTTAAAAAACAAAAAGAGATTTGAAAAATTCAAATCTCTTTTTTGAAGTTAATCAATTGCTTTTACAGAAAAGCAAGATACTTCATATACGACTTCCTGGGTTTGCGTGTTGTCGCTATGATTTTTAAAGAAAGTTCTAGCTTGAATGCGACCTCTAATTTTTACTTTAGTGCCTGGCGTAAGCAGGCTAACAAATCTTGCTCCGTTTGCCCAGGCAATGCAGTAAGCTCGATCTTCCAAATTGCGATTTTCACGAGGAACGCAAATTGAGAAGTCACAAATGAGTCTGCCGGAGAGGGGCGTATACCGTAGCGGAGAAATTCTATTAATGTTACCAATCAAATTAACTTGATTAATATGTTCCGTACCGCTCGGAAGAACTCTAATACTTCTCGCTAAAACCATAACCCGTTTCCTTTGCCAAGTTGAAACTTTGTTTTTGTAAATGCGAATTTGACCATGTACAAGAACCGTATTATTGTCTTCAATGTTTTTAGCAAGCCACTCAGGTGCGAGTACAGGAATTTCATCATACTTGTTATCGGTTAGCCGATTTACCCTAAGTAAAATTTCGTAATATACTGTGTCTAAGTTTCGATGTGAAAGAGTAATTTGCATCACTTGTCCAATCAAGGTGACATCGTTTTCGTACATAGCATTAATCATACCGTTGTACCTCCGTATAAAATATTTGAAACCAACATTATGTTACCATAACTTTAAAATTATGTCAAGCTGAAAATGCTGTTGAGAAACCAATAGCGTTTGTGCAGCATGGGAAAAGTAGCTCTTATGCCTTGCAAAATTATGTAAAATATTATATAATCTTAGCGGATTTTGAAAGGAGAAAAACTATGAAACGCCAAGATTTTTTTTATGATTTACCTGAAGAGTTAATTGCTCAACATCCCGCTCAAAAAAGAGATGAATCAAGATTATTAATTTTAGATAAAGAAACAGGAGCAATTGAACATAAAGTTTTTAAAGATATTATAGATTATATAGAGCCGAATGACTGTTTAGTTATAAATGAAACAAAAGTTATTCCAGCAAGATTGTATGGAACTCGTATGAATGATGAGCATAACGCCCAAATTGAACTTTTGCTTTTAAAGGACTTAGGCGACAAAAAATGGGAAGTGCTAGTAAAACCAGGGAAAAAGTGCAAGATTGGTACTGAAATTACTTTTGGCGAAAATGATGTATTGATAGCAAAAGTAATTGATATATTAGAAGATGGTAACAGAATTGTAGAACTTAAATATGATGGAATTTTAAATGAAATCTTAGATAAAATAGGAGTAATGCCACTTCCACCTTACATACATGAAAAATTAAAAGAAAAAGATAGATATCAAACTGTATATAGTAAGATAGAAGGTTCGAGTGCTGCTCCTACCGCTGGATTACATTTTACGCCAGAGTTATTAGAAAAAATAGAAAAAAAGGGAATAAAAATTGCCAGAGTGTTATTACATGTAGGGCTTGGAACATTTAGACCTGTAAAGGAAGATAACATAGAAGACCATAAGATGCATTCTGAATATTTTGAAATTGGTCAAGAAGCGTGCGACATCATAAATAACACCAAAAAGAATGGTGGAAAAGTTTTTTGCGTGGGAACTACATCATGTAGAACTGTTGAAAGTGCAGCTGATGAAAATGGTTTTTTAGTTCCTAAAAAAGGAAATACAGAGATATTTATATATCCGGGATATAAGTTTAAAGTGCTTGATAATTTGATAACGAACTTTCACTTACCAGAGAGTACTTTGTTAATGCTAATATCAGCATTGTCTACTAGAGAAATAATTATGAATACATATAAAATAGCAGTTGAAGAAAAATATAGATTTTTTAGCTTTGGAGATGCAATGTTAATTAAATAGCAGGTGCATTTAATAAAAATTAAAGGAGAAAAGTATGGAACAACCTATAAGATATGAATTAATAAAAAAAGATGCCAAGACGGGTGCAAGAAGAGGAAGAATATATACGCCACATGGCATAATTGAAACGCCTGTGTTTATGCCTGTTGGTACGCAAGCTACGGTTAAAGCAATGACGCCTGATGAGCTTAAAGAAATGGTTCAAGCAAAGATAATTTTGTCTAACACATATCATTTATATTTAAGACCTGGCGATGACCTTATTGCTGAGGCTGGTGGACTTCACAAATTTATGAATTGGGATAGACCTATTCTTACTGATAGCGGTGGATTCCAAGTGTTTAGTTTAGGAGCTTTAAGAAATATTTCAGAAGAGGGTGTAAAATTCAAATCACATTTGGATGGGTCGGAGCATTTTATATCGCCTGAAAAATCAATGGCTATTCAGAATAATCTTGGTAGTGATATTATGATGGCGTTTGACGAATGTTGCCCTTATCCTGCGGACTATGAGTATACAAAAAATTCTATGGAAAGAACTACTAGATGGGCAAAGAGATGTTTAGAAGCTCATAAAAATAAGGATAGACAAGGCTTATTTGGTATAGTTCAAGGCGGAATGTATAAAGACCTTAGAGAAGAAAGTGCTAAGCAATTGGTAGAGCTTGATTTCCCAGGTTATGCTGTTGGCGGTTTAAGCGTTGGGGAGCCTGCCGAGCTTATGTATGATATTTTAGAATTTACAACACCATTTTTACCAGAAGATAAGCCTAGATACCTTATGGGAGTTGGCACTCCTGATTATCTTATTGAAGCAGTACTTCGTGGAATTGATATGTGTGATTGCGTTTTACCAACGAGAATTGCTAGAAATGGAACTGCAATGACATCAGAAGGAAAAGTTGTAGTAAGAAATGCAACATACGAAAAAGATTGGACACCACTTGACCATAATTGTGATTGCTATACATGTAGAAACTATACAAGAGCATACATAAGACATCTTGTAAAATGTGGAGAAATACTAGGTGCAAGATTAATAACAATACATAATTTAAGATTTTTAGTAAAACTAATGGAGGATGTAAGAAAAGCAATAGAAGAAGACAGATTAACAGAATTTAGAGAAGAATTTTATAAGGCTTATTATAATAAATAAAAAGATA